>JACDBQ010000490.1 GCA_013694845.1 Acidobacteriota bacterium | reverse complement strand
CATCGATCCACCGAGGACGGTGTTGAGGATGTAACTCACGTACCGATCATCGTGCTTCTGCGGATAACACGTCGTGCCCAGAACGAGGTGACTCTGCTCGAGCTCCTTCGTTCGCGTGATCACCTGGCGCAGGATCGCCGGAGGTGTGCCGTTGAGCGGCTCGCCCTGCGCCGCAACAGCGCCGAACGCAGTGGCAATCAACTCCCTGACATGAGCGTGCTGAATGTTCCCGGCCGCGGAGATGATGATGTTGGAGCCGACGTAGGCTCCGCGGAAATACGCGCGCAATGCATCGGCGGTGAGCGCCTCGACCGTCTCTTTGGATCCCAGGATCGGCCGGCCCAGCGGATGCCCTTCCCAGAAATGCTGCGTGAAGAGCTCGTGGACCAGATCGTCGGGCGTGTCCTCGACCATCTTGATCTCTTCGAGGATCACCTTTTTCTCACGCTCGATCTCGTCGGGTGAGAATGCCGGCCGTAACACGATGTCCGAGAGCAGATCGACCGCCAGCGGCAGGTGCTCGTCGAGCACCTTGATGTAGTAACTGGCGTACTCCTTGGCGGTGAAGGCATCGAGCTGACCACCGATCGAGTCAATCGCCTGGGCGATGTCTTCGGCGCTCCGGGTGTCGCTCCCCTTGAAGAGCATGTGCTCAACGAAATGGGCGATACCGCTGCGTTCGTCGGACTCGTGACGTGACCCGCGAGTCAGCCACACACCGATCGTAACCGACCGGACATGGGGCATGGTCTCGGTGATCAACCTGAGCCCGTTGTCTAGGATCTCGCGAACGACCATCGTCAATCCGACAGGTGCAAGTGCTTGATTGGTAAGGGGTTATGAGACGATCACAAAAACGGGATGATATCACATTACCGCCCGGCCCCCAAGGAACCGACACCCCTCCGTCCCCCGTCTGCCCCGAGGCCGCTTCCGAACACTGGACGTGCGCTCGGGGGCGCAGGCGTTCTCCAGGCCGTTGTACAATTGGGGTTCTCTCCCGACGCGGAAGCGCCAGGTGCACCTATGCCGGACTCGAAACCTGACCTCGCCGGTCTCGAACAGCATGAACTCGAGCGGGAACTGGTTCGCCTCGGGCATCCCCGCTTTCATGGGCGGCAGATTTTCCAGTGGATACACAAACGGGGTGTCACTGATTTTGCCCTGATGACCGACGTCGGTCGCGAGCTCCGACAGCAACTCGCGGAAGGGTTTCGCATCCTGACTCCGGAAGTCGTCCGGAAAGAACGGTCGTCGGACGGGACCGTGAAGCTGCTGCTGCGGCTGGCCGACGGCAAGCAGATCGAGTCGGTCTTCATCCCGGACACACCGTCGCAGACGTTCTGTATCTCCACGCAAGTCGGCTGCGCGATGGGTTGCGCGTTCTGCCTGACCGGGAAAATGGGCATCGATCGCAACCTGACGCCTGGTGAGATCGCCGGTCAGGTGCGCGTGCTCGCCGCCGAGCTCAAGATGCTGGATGTCCGGTTCAACATCGTCCTGATGGGCATGGGTGAACCGCTTCACAACTATGACGCGACGATGGCGGCACTCAGGATCCTCACAGATGAACACGGTCTTGCGGTCTCGCCGAAACGGATCACCCTGTCGACTGTGGGGGTGCTGCCGGCGCTCGAGAAGCTCGCGACCGAGCCGGTGATGCCGAATCTGGCGATTTCGCTTCACTCGACTACCGAGGACCAGCGCGACATGCTCGTCCCGATCAACCGAAAGTACGGACTGAAGGAACTGCTGGACGCATGCCGCCGGTTCCCGGTGAAGCGTCGCGAGCGGATCACGTTCGAATACGTGATGCTCGACGGTGTCAACGACACTCCTGACGACGCGCGCCGGCTCGTACGCCTGCTGCACGGCATCCGCGGAAAGGTGAACCTGCTGCCGCTCAACGAGGCGGCCGGCATCCCGTTTGAACGCCCCTCGGACGACCGCGTCAACCGCTTTGCACAAATCCTTTCGGACCATGGCGTCACGGTCTCGGTCAGGAAATCGCGTGGTCGAGACATCCGCGCCGCCTGCGGTCAATTGATCACGGAGTCATCGCGGACCAACGCACCAGGACGACGGCTCGCGAGCCTGATGCCTGTCTCGCGCTAGTTCCCGGACGCCGGTTCACGAGCCGGCGCGTCCGTAGCTTGGCTTCACGTTGCCCGACTCGAACGGCGTCGCCCCAGCAATCGAGCGCTACCCGGCAACGACGAGCCCGACGCGCGGCCCGGTGAGTCGCACCATCACGGGTTCGTTCCGACGATGGCCTGCAGGGATCCGGATCTTCATGTAATTGTCGGTCACGGCGATCGTCCCGTCTTCCAGAGTGAGCGCCGGGCGAACGGTGCCGACCTGCCGATCATAAAACCGCGCGGTCAAACCGGCGCCAATGACACGCAGCGTCGCGCCTCGCTCGCGGATGACCGCGCCGTCCACTTTCCCCGGCATGGCCGAGGCCGCGGTACCCGGGCGGTCGGAATAGGGGAAGACGTGCACGTGCGAGAGCGGTGAGCGCGGCAGGTAGTCGAGATTCGCGGCGAAATCCTCATCGGTTTCCCCCGGAAACCCCACGATCATGTCGCTGCCGATCGAGGCATGGGGCAAACGATCGACGATCGAGCTCACGAGTCGCCGGTAGCCGTCGAGAGTGTAGGGCCGGCCCATGGCCCCAAGGATTCGATCGCTGCCATGTTGCAGCGGAAGATGGAAGTGTGGCGCAAATACGCCGCCGCTACCCGCGACGAGGTCGACGATCTGCGGAGTGCAGTCCATCGGCTCGAGCGAACTGACGCGGAACGTTACGTCAAGGTCTGCTGCCTGCAGTCTGCGAAATAGCTCGAACAGCGATGTCGGCGCCTCATGATCGCGGCCGTACGACCCGAGATGAACGCCGGTCAACGCGATTTCCTTGAAGCCTGCCGCTGCGACCCGCGTCGCCTCGAGGACCACCGCCTCGATGGGCAGGCTGCGGCCTCGGCCGCGGGTCGCCGGGATGATGCAGTAGGAACACGCCTGGTCGCAGCCGGTCTGAAGCCGCAGCGTGAACGTCGTGCGACCCGCGATTCCCGGACCGAGCACGGAACCGCACGGGCCGTCGCCGCTCCCGAATCGTTCGGCGGTCGAAACGCCGACGAGGTCGACCAGATCGAGCTTGTCGTCGTTGCGCACGACCCGGACCACGCTCGGTAGTGCCTGGACATCTTCGGGCCGGCGAGTCGCATAGCAGCCGGTCGCGACAATGCGAGCGGCGGGATTCTCGCGGGCAATCCGCCGGATGGTCTGACGCGCCCCCTGGTCCCGCACTCGCGGTGACCGAGCAGGTGTTGACGATCACGAGATCGGCAACGTCCGCGGTGGACGGTTCGGCTCCACGG
>JACDBQ010000486.1 GCA_013694845.1 Acidobacteriota bacterium | reverse complement strand
CACGTGAACATCTCGGCGTTGTCAGGCTCGAGCGCCCGACCGACATCGACGAGCCCGTGGCCAATGATCCGCTCGAGCTGGGCGCGCTCCTCCGGCAGCTGACCGATCGACTGCGCTTTCCGCTCTTTCGGATGCACGTCCATCTCGGTGCGAGCGATATTCAGGTCTCCACAAATGACCAGCGGCCCCGCCGCGGACGCGGCAAACTCCTCCAGCGAGGCGAGGAAGCGCATCTTTGCCAGGAAGTCCTTCCCCCCATTCGGGACATAGACCGACGCGACGGTCACCTGGGGTAAACGCACGACGACGATCCGGTTTTCGTAATCGAAGGCCGGATGTTCGAAGGCCGGCCGTTCGGGCGAGATCGCCTTGCTGACATGGAGCCCGACGCCGGAATACCCCTTCGATCCGTGCCAGTAGCACCAGTAGCCTTCGATCTCGCACAGCCAGACCGGCAACTGGTCCGGCGACGCCTTGATCTCCTGCAGGCAGACGATGTCGGGCCGCTCGGCGTCGATCCATTCCTGGACCTGTGCCTGCCGGGCGCGAATGCCGTTGACGTTCCATGTGGCGATTTTCATTTTTCTCAACGGCTTGCTCGAGTCCATCTGCCTGAGTTTATGCGGCACCGCTATTGCGGTGAAGCGAGCTCAGCGGAGTGTCAAAGGTAAGATGAAACCATAGATCCCATGTCGCTCGAGTCGACCCTCCTCTGGTCCGTTGTCGGCATCGCGGGCGTCGTGTTCGGCTCGTATGCCGTGCACGGTGTCTGGCGCGCCCTCGGGGCCTGGCGCATTCGCCAGGCCGGGCCGCGGCCTCTGCGCTCGGTGCGCCACGTCCTGTGGCGGAACCCGGGCGAGGTCGCGCAACTCGACATGGTTGACGGCCCGGGCGGGCGGGACGGGCATCCCGCTCCCCCGTTTCGATTTCTCGAGGAACATCTCGCCGGCTCTCAACCGTGCGTTTCCGTGACTGACGGGCGCGGGCGCCGCTGGCGCGCCAAATGGGGCGACGAGGTCAGCTCCGAGACGTTCGCGATCAGGCTGGCGTGGGCGTGCGGGTACTTCGCCGAGACGACCTACTTCGTGCCGGCCGGCCGGGTGGAAGGTGCAGACAAGCTGCAGCGTGCCGGCGCGTGCCTCGACGATCAGTGCCGTTTCGAGTCGGCGCGGTTCGAGCTCGAAGACCCGTCGATCCCGAAGCTCTTCGAGGAGCACAGCTGGGCCTGGAACGACAACCCGTTCCTCGGCACGCGCGAGCTGCACGGTCTCAAGATCCTCAACATGCTGCTGTCGAACTGGGACACGAAGGATCGCCGGGACGTGGCACGCGGATCGAACACGGCGATCTTCGAGCATCCCACGCCGCATGGACGCGAGGCGCGATACCTCATCACCGACTGGGGCGGATCGATGGGCAGTTGGGGCGCGAACATCATGACCCGGGCGCGCTGGGACGTGGCCGCGTTCGCGGCCCAGACGCCCCAGTTCGTCGGCGGCACGCAAGATGGCGTGGTCAGGTTCGGCTATTCGGGACAGCGGACCGAAGATCTGACGTCGGGGATCACGATCGAGGATGTGCGGTGGCTGTGTCGCTACCTCGGGCAGGTCACGGATCGGCAGCTGGACGCCGCGCTGCAGGCCAGCGGCGCAACTGCCGACGAGTGCCATGGGTTCCGGACCGCGATTCGCGACCGCATCAACCAGTTGTCGCAAGTCGCCGCGCCAGCGATTCAGTCGTGAGCGGCGACGACCTCGTCCCAACTGCAGGGTCGCCGGCAACGCATCGGCCGCTGGTTGAAACGCAACTCATGACCGGCGCGTCCGTTTGGTCATTCGCGCGGTCGGTATCGCGTCCCACGGGTTCTCGGGCCAGGGGTGCTTCGGGTATCGACCCCTCAGCTCCCTGCGGACCTGCGGGTAGGTGGTATCCCAGAAGCTCTTCAAGTCGCGCGTGGTCTGCACCGGACGCCCGTTCGGGGCAAGCAACAGCAGCAGCAGCGGCTCGCGGCGTGCACCGATGAACGGCGTCGTGGCCAGACCGAACAGCTCCTGCAGTTTGATCGAAAGCGCCACCGAGCCGTCCGGACGGTACTCGAGGCGGTGCGAGCGTCCGCTGGGGGCCGTGAACATGACCGGGGCGCACTCGTCGAGCCGTTGCCGCGTGCGCCAGTCCAGACCGTCTTCCAATCGCATGTCGTTCAGCGTACGGCGGCCCGACGCGGCGTGCAGGGCGATCGCGCGCGCATCGACGTCGAGCCCGGCGAATCGGAGGCGCAGCACGAGAGCGGCGTCGTCATCGGGGAAGGGTCGTGCCAGGAAGGCGTCGGCGAGGTGGGCCGCTTCGCGTGACGCGTCGGTCTTCACCGCGCGCGCCTTCAGAATCAAGCCGCCGTACATCTCCTGCTGGACGATCCGCAGCATTCCGGTCGGCTCGTCGACATGCTGCACGGACTGAACGGCGGTTGGCGTCAGCCATGACTTGTCCACGATGCTTGCGATACGGATCCGCGCCTCGGAGGTGTCGCCGCGGCGCGCGGCCTGCACCTCGAGCGCCAGGACGAACTCGCCGTCACGAACCCCGCTTTCAGCACCGATGACGGCACCGTGACCGCTCGCGAGCAGCACGCGCGGATCGCCTGGACTGCGGCGCTGCGCGACGCGATCGGGATACCCACTGAGCAACGCGCGCCTGAGCGAGCTCTCGTCGAGGCGACGGCTCGCCGGGCGGAAACCTCGCTGGAGCTCGCGTGCGTTTCGCAGGATGTGCGGTGGCAGCTCTCCCTCGACGCCGGTCAGCAGGTCACAGGTCGTCGTCGCGGGGTGCTGCGGCAGAAGCTGGCGGTCGGACAACATGGCGCAGGCCAGGGCCGCCTCGTGGGCGCCATCCGCCTCGATGAGAATCCTGGCGAGCCTGGGATGAACCGATAACCGTGCCATGGCATGGCCCATCCCGGTGAGCTGATCGCCCTCGATTGCTCCAATCGCGCGCAGCAACTCTGTCGCCGCCGCCAACGCGTCCGGCAAGGGACGATCGAACCAGTCAAGCATCCCCGGGTCTCCACCCCACGCACGAACCGCCAGGACCGGGCCCGACAGGTCCATGCGATGAACGTCCGGCTCCCGATGCGGCCGCAGACGGGCCGCCTCATCCCAGAGTCGCAGCACGATCCCTGGACCAAGACGTCCGGCCCGACCTGCCCGCTGGTCGGCCGCGTCGCGCGAGATCCGCTCGAGCTCGAGGCTGTCGACGGCTCGTGCGGCGTCGTACCGCGCAACCTTGTGCTGGCCGGAATCCACGACGGCGCTCACGCCCGGAACCGTGAGGGACGTCTCGGCGATGTTGGTCGCAACAATAATGCGACGACCGTGGGAGGCCATGATGGCGCCGTCCTGCTCTTCGGCGGCGAGCGATCCGTGCAGTTCGACCACCTCGACGGTGTTGGCCACGCTGCGCCGTATGGCGTCTGCCGTGCGGCGGACCTCAGGCGCGCCCGGCATGAACAGCAAGATCTGTCCCGTGGTGCGGGTCAGCGCTTCGCGGCAGGCATCCGAGGGGGGAAGCCCCGGGCGGTAGGCGATCTCGACCCGATGCGGAGTGCCCGGAACGTCGAAGACGGGACAATCATCGAGGTAGGTCGCGACCCGCTGCGCGTCGAGCGTCGCCGACATGACGACGAGGGTCAGATCCTCGCGCGCGATCCACGCCTGCTTGACCAGCGCGATACCGAGATCCGCGTGAATGCTTCTTTCGTGGAACTCGTCCAGGACCACGGTGCGGAAATCAGAGAGAAGAGGATCCTGCTGAAGGCGAGCGGTCAGGATCCCTTCCGTGGCGACCAGCAGGCGGGTCCGGGCCGAGAAATGCCGCTCGAAGCGGACGTGCCACCCGACTTCCTGGCCGAGCGTCCATCGCTGTTCGTCCGCGATCCGTCGCGCGATCGTCCGTGCCGCAATGCGCCGCGGCTGCAGAAGCAGTACCGGGCCGGCCGCGGACAACGCGGGCGGCACCCGTGTCGTCTTCCCCGCTCCAGGCGCCGCCACCACGACGGCGGCACGATGACTGCGCACTCCATCGAGGATGGCCGGGATCATCGGATCTACGGGAAGCGCCGCGAGCACGCAGCCATCGTACGTCGTCGCGATCCCCGACGTGAAGTCGAGCGCGTCAGCTCTGGCGCAAGACCGATACAGCGTCGAGGCGAACGACGCGCATCGCGGGCACCACGCTGGCGATCAAAGCAACCAGCAGCAGAATCGCCGCGACGATGCCGAGCGTTGGGGCGTCCATCGTACTGACGCCGAACACGAAGGCTTGAAGCGCCCCGGTAAAGGCGAACGAGGCCGCCATACCGACCGCGATACCGATCGCGGCGAGGACAATACCCTCGCGCAGCACGGCGACGAGGATCGTCGCCCCCGTGGCCCCAAGGGCCAGGCGGATGCCGAACTCGCGCGTTCGTTGCGCAACCGAGTAAGCGATCAGCCCGTAAATGCCCGCGGCCGCGAGGAGGAGGCCGATGCCGGAGAAGGTGGCCAGCAGCGTCATCTGAAAAGTCTCGTTCGCCATGGCTCGAGCTTTCACTTCGTCGATGCTGCGAACGGCAGTCACGGGCTGCCTTGGATCGAGAGATCGCAGCTCCTCCCGAATCTGTTCAACAAGCTCGGGTGAAAACCGCGTCGCTTTCACGACCCAGCTGACCTGAAAGTACGCATGTGCCGCCCGGACCGCGGCGTCCCCGGCCTGTGCAACCGGCACATACATGAGCGCCGGCACCGGTCCTTTGAGTCCGGCCTCCCGCAGGTCCTTCGCGACGCCAACAACCTCGATCGGACCATCCGCCTTGAACACGATGAACTGCTGCCCGATCGGATCCATTCCCTTGTAATGCTGCCGTGCGAACTGTTCGCTGACCACCGTGACCCGCGGCGCCCCCGCGGTGTCACGCTCGTTCAGACCACGCCCCGCGACGATCGGGATACCCATGGTGCCGAAGTACTCAGCCGACGTGTACCTCCAGTCGGTCAGGCCGTTCTCGACGACGTCCGGCGTGTCGAGTCGATCGATGTTCAGATTGAGCCCGGGCTCAATCGGGATGCCGTTCACGACGGCGGCTGAAACGACGCCGGGGATCTTTCGCAACCGCTCGAGCCCAAGCTGGTACAACCGGCTCACCTCGGCATTGGTGTCGTACCGCTCTCCTGTCAACGACATCCGCGCGGTCAGCACCGCGCGCGCGTCGAAGCCCGGGTCCAGTGCGCGAAGCTTGATGAAGGTCTGGATGAGAAGGCCAGCGCCCACGAGCAGGATCATGCAGAGCGCCACCTCGCCGACAACGAGCACGTGACGCAGCCACACCGACCCGCGATTGGAGGTGCTACGGGTCCCGTCGTCCTTCAACGCCTCCACGGGCTGGAGCCGTGACAGGCTGAAAGCGGGAACGAGGCCGAACAGCACCCCGGTCAGCACCGAAACGGCGAGCGTGACACCGAGGACGGTCGCATCCACCTTGACGTCCTGGGACGGCAGGTATCCTGGAGGTGTCATCTGCATCAGAACGGGGACCGACCAGTGCGCGAGTGCCACCCCGAGGATCCCTCCCGCCGTGAACAGCACCGTCGACTCGGTGACGAGTTGACGGACGATTCGGCCGCGTCCCGCGCCGAGCGCGGCGCGCACCGAGATCTCCCGGGTGCGGCTCGATGCGCGTGCAAGGAGCAGGTTGGCGGTGTTCGCACAGGCGATCAGCAGCAGCAGGCCGACGGCCCCGAGCATCATGAGGAGCGCGGGCCTGACCGCCATGGACAGCCCCTCCTGGTACAGCACGAAAACGGGCGGGGGCACACCTTCGAAATTCGTTTTGGGACGGGTGCTCTTGTAGCCGTCGAAGACGGATCTCGCCTCGGCGTTCGCCTGTTCCGGCGACACCTCCGTCTTCAACCGGCCTGCCACCAGGTAGTTCAATCCGCCGCCAGCACCCGTCACCGCCGGCTGGAGGGGCACGTAGAGCTCGGACGTGCGAATCGAATCGAAGCCCTCCGGCATGACCCCGACGATCGTGAACGAGCGGTCGCCCAACGAGATCGCCGATCCGATGATCGAGGGGTTCGACGCGAACATGCGACGCCAGATGGCGTGGCCGAGGATGACGGCATCGGGACCGTTCGGCTGGTCTTCCACCGAATCGAAGACCCGTCCGTAACGGGGTATCCCGCCGAACACCCTGAAGTATTCCTTCGATACAGCGAGCGCATTGATCTGTTCGGCGCGGTCCCCGACAACCATGTTGAACGCCGTGCCGCGCCAGGCCGCCAGCGCACCGAACGACATCATGTGATCGCGAAAGTACAGATACCGAAGGCCGGTCTGGCCGGCCCACTGCCCGCCGCTCCGGCGATGCATCTGGAGGATCCGGTCCGGCTCCGCATAGGGCAGGGGCCTCAGCAGGATGGCGTTGACGACGGTGAAGATGGCGCTGTTCGCACCGATGCCGAGCGCCAGCGTCAGCAGGGCCGCCACTGTGAAGCCGGGGGTCCGCAGCAGGGCGCGCGTGCCGTAGCGCGTGTCCTGCACGAACGTTTCGACGAACGGGAGTCCGCGCTGGTCCCGATAGGATTCTTTCATCTGGGGTACGCCTCCAAAATGCCGCAGCGCGGCTGCCCGTGCCTCCGCGCCGTCCATGCCGCGTCGCTCGTACTCCTCGGCCAGCATCTCGATGTGGAACCGCACTTCGTCATCGAGCTGACCGTCCAGGCGCGACCTGAAAAACAGTCCACGGACCCGCGCGATCCACGTGCGCATTTCTCTACTCGTCTCGAAGTGCCACGGTGGGATCGACCCGGAGCGCGCGTCTGATCGGGAGCAGGTGTGCCGCCGAGGCCACCAGGGCCAGGACCAGGACGGCAGCGGTGATGGCTCCAGGGTCGAGCGCTTCGACGTCGTACAGCTGGCCCTGCAGGAACTGCGTCGTCATCGCGGATGCGAGCAGCCCCAGAACGATCCCGACTACGACGGTCGACGCACCCGAGCCCAGGACGAGCCGGAACACATCCGCGCGGCTGGCCCCGAGCGCGACCCGGA
>JACDBQ010000485.1 GCA_013694845.1 Acidobacteriota bacterium | reverse complement strand
TCCCGCGGCTGATCACGACCAGCGCAACGGCGCCGAAGGAGAGGAACAGCACCGTCTGGAACGTGTTGACGAATGCGGTGCCGCGCATGCCCCCGAAGAACACGTAACTCATGACGACCAGCGCCACAATCGCTCCGCCCAGCCAGAACGGTACCACCCCGCCGCTGATGCCGCGGAGGGCGGTGCCGCCTCCCATCACCCCGATGATGATGTACGGCACCAACAGCGCGGCCTGAACCACGAAGATGGCGGTGCCGATGTGACCGCATTCCCAGCGGTCGCGGAACATCTGGACCGGTGTCATGAATCCGTGTCGCTTGCCGAGCGCCCACATGCGCGTGCCGATGAAGAACAACGACAACGGGATGACGAACGCCGACGCCGACGCCATCAGGCTGAACGTGACGATGCCATTGGCGAAGGCATGGCCGGCGGAGCCAAGGATGGTGAACGCGGTCATGTTGGTGCCAAAGAGCGACAGCAGGAACACGGCGGGCCCCAGAGAACGCCCCGCGAGAAAGTACTCCTCCGCACTGCTCGCCGAGCGGCGGAAGGCAAAGATGCCGATATAGAGCACGACGCCGAGATACGCGAAGACAATCAGCGCAGGAATCAACGGTCTCGTCCCCGGGTTCTTTCAGGGTCGGCCCCTTCGAGGTGAGCCGGCCAGGCGACCCGGGTGAGCGTCCACATGAGCAGCGCGACGGCCAGGCAGTAGGCGGCGTGATACGCGAGACCGGCCGGCAGAAAGCCGAAGACCAGGGGGCGCGCCTCGCGCCAGAGCCAGAAATCCTGGTGCAGCAGATAGAGGACCGCGACGACGGCAGCGAGTAAGGCACGGTTCATTGGTACAATCGATGGGTTACTGGAGCATTTTATAGATGGTCAACCGGGTCTACGCTCTCTTGATGCTTTTCGTCACCGGCTTCGTCCCAGCCGCACTTGCTCAGACGGCTGCGACCATCTCCGGCACCGTGTATGACGCGAGCAACGCCGTGCTGCCGGGAGTGGCGGTGACCGCCAGGAGCGGCGATACCGGCCTCGTCCGAACGACGGTCTCCGGGCCGGAAGGGCGCTTCGTCATCGCCCAGCTGACACCCGGGGCGTACGAGATCCGCGCAGAGCTTGCCGGTTTCAAGCCGCACGTGCGGCCGCAGGTGCAGCTTGCGGTTGCCCAGTCGCTTGGGCTCAACATCACCCTCCAGGTCGGAGATCTCGCCATTCTCGACGTGGTCACCGCCGAAATCCCCGTCGTCAATACCGCCAGCTCCGAACTGAGTTACCTGGTGACGTCGGATCAGATCGAGCAGATTCCCCTCAACGGCCGGAATTATACGGATCTGGCGCTGCTGCAACCCGGGGTCAACGCGTTCCCGCATCGCGACGGCGGCTCGGTCGTGGCGCACGGCCTGGGCATGAGCATCAACGGCCAGGATCCGCGATCGAACGTGTACCTGCTGGACGGCACGCTGACGAACGACTTCACGAACGGACCGGCCGGCAGTGCGGCGGGAACCGCGCTCGGGCTCGATACGATCCGTGAGTTCCGCGTTCAGTCGAATGCATACAGCGCGGAGTTCGGGCGGAATTCGGGGGGGCAGATCAACGTTCTCACGAAGTCGGGCACCAACCGGCTGTCGGGGAGCGCCTTCGAGTTCCACCGCAACGACGTGATGGATGCCAGGAACTATTTCGACACTCAGGGGAAACCGGACTTCCACCGCAACCAGTTCGGCGGCACCATCGGTGGGCCGATCGCCCGGGATCGCGCCTTCTTTTTCCTGGGCTACGAAGCCCTGATCGAACGGCTTGGACGCACCGTGGCGACTGTCGTTCCAGACAGCAATGCGCGCCTCGGGATGCTGCCGAGCGGGATCGTGCCGGTCGCGTCGGCGGTGCTTCCGTATCTGCAGGAGTTTCCGGAAGCCAACGGCGCGCCGCTCGGTCAGGGGCTCGCCGAGTACAACTTTCCGTTCAGCCAGGAGCTCGACCAGCAATTCCTGCAGGGGCGCGCCGACTACAACGCGTCGCCGGCTCGCCAGTTCTTCGGCAGGTACACCATCGATGACACGAAACAGTTTCTCCCGACCGACTACCCGCAGTTTCCGAGGGAGTTCTTTTCGCGCAACCAGTTCTTCACCGGCGAGTACCGGCAGGTCCTCTCGAACTCCACGTTGAACACCACGCGGCTCGGATTCAGCCGCACCCGCATCGGTCAGAACGTGCAGTCCAACACGACGCAGGCTCTGCCCGAATTCATCCCCGGCCGTGGGCTGTCGGGGGCGATCGACATCGGCGGCCTGAAGCGGTTCGGCCCGCAGAGCTCCGCCAACCTCCGGCTGGTTCAGAACGTGTTCAGCCTCTCGAACGACCTGACCCACGCCCGCGGCCGTCACACCATCAAGGCCGGCGCTCTGGTCGAACGGTACCAGGAGAACATGGTGAACCCCACGTTCAGCCTCGGGATCTACCGCTTCGCGAACCTCGGTACGTTTCTCCGGGGCACACCCACCAACTTCATCGGCCTGACACCCGAGGCGCAGTTCGATCGTTACTGGCGGTTCACCCTGTTCGGTCTGTACCTGCAGGACGACTTCCAGGTCGCACCGCGCCTGACGGTCAACGGCGGCCTGCGATACGAGTTCAACACGCTGCCGAAAGACATCTACGGGCGGGACTCGGCCCTTCCGGATCTGACCGCATCCGCGCCGACCACGGGTCAGCTTTATCTGAACTCGTCGTACCGGAACGTCTCGCCCCGCGGGGGATTCGCGTGGGATGTGTTCGGCGACGGGCGCACCGCGATCCGGGGCGGATACGGCTTGTACTTCAACACCAACAGCCATCAGAACCTGATCGTCACGGTGACCAATCCGCCCGCCACACCACGGCCCGTCATCGTCAATCCGACGTTCCCGGTGCCACCCTTCGATCGGGCCGGGGCCATTTCGATCCGGCCCGTGCAGTGGGATATCGAGACGCCGCGCGTCCACGTCTTCAACGCGAACCTGCAGCGTGAGATCTGGGTCCGGGCGACGGTCACCGTCGGCTACGCCGGGTCACGTGGGCGTCACCTGCTGCGCAGCAATGACGTCAACACGGCGCGGCCGACGACCCTCGCGGACGGGACGGTCTTCATCCCGGCCAACACGCCACGTCCGAACACCGCTTTCTCCACGATCGAGCTGAAGAGCAGCGACGGGGAATCCTGGTACAACGCGTTCATTCTTGACATTCGCAAGCGGTTCGCCTCAGGCTTCGCGGTCCAGTCGTCTTACACCCTCTCGAAGAGCGAGGACACCACCCAGGCGTCGACGTTCTTCTCCGACGCCACCAACGGGACCACGACCGCTTTCCCCGAGTACATCCCCGGCTACAACAAGGGACTCTCGGATTTCGACACGCGACACGCCTGGGTCGTGAACTTCACGGTGGATCTGCCGGGCACGAGCGCACTGGGAGGCGTCTTGAGCGGCTGGCAGGCTTCGGGCATCTGGAACATGCGCGGCGGCCAGCCCCTCACCGTGTTCGTCCAGAGCAACCGCTCGCGCTCGCTCTGGAATCCATCCCTCGGGCCGGGCATCGGACAGGACCGCGCGAGCTACGCCCCCGGCTCCGGGCCCGACAACGCGGTGCTCGGCCGGGTCGACCGGTGGTTCGATCCCAGTGCGTTCTCGTTGCAGCCGGCCGGCACCTTTGGTGACACGGGCCGCGGTGACTTCATCGGGCCCAACCTGCGCACGCTGGACGTTGCGCTGAGCAAGAGGACCGCCTTCACGAAGCTCGGCGGCGACGGCCGACTCGAGTTCCGCATCGAAGCCTTCAACCTGCTGAACCGCGCAAACTTCGGTCCGCCGGCCCTTGTGGCCTTCGCCGGCGCAGCGGACGGTGAAACACCACTTTCGACCTTCGGCCGCATCTCGACGACGATCACGTCCGGGCGACAGATCCAGCTGGGGAT
This sequence comes from Acidobacteriota bacterium, assembly GCA_013694845.1. Lineage (GTDB taxonomy): Bacteria > Acidobacteriota > Vicinamibacteria > Vicinamibacterales > 2-12-FULL-66-21 > JACDCA01. The sequence goes on along the minus strand of JACDBQ010000485.1, from coordinate 4,148 downwards.
CAGGGCGATATTCTAGGCAATGCTGAGTGCTGAATGCTGAGTGCTGAAGTAAGTAGGCAAGGTAGAATTCTTCAATTTCAGCATTGCACCCTTACTTCAGCATTCAGCATTCAACATTCAGCATTGCGAGAGACACCATGACCTGGCTTGGCTTTGTGGCAGGCGCCGTCCTCTCCTGGGGCGTCTATGGTTCGATGCTCCATCAAGGGCAAACGAAGCTCGGGAGCCCGATGCGGGCGCTGCTGTGTGTCGGCGTCGCCTATTTCCTGATCGGTGTCCTCGTGCCGCTCGCCGTGCTCTACTCGCAAGGGCAGGGGCTGCGCGGGTTTACCGGGTCCGGGACCACCACCGCTACCGTCGCGGGGGCGCTCGGCGCCCTCGGTGCCGTCTGCATCATCTTCGCGTTCCGGACCGGTGGCACGCCGACCTACGTCATGCCGCTCGTGTTCGGCGGGGCACCCCTGGTCAACGTCCTCTACACGATGTACATGCATCCGCCGAAGACCGCGCCAAGCCCGATGCTGTATCTCGGCTTTCTCGTCACCGCCCTCGGGGCGGGAATGGTTTTGTACTTCAAGCCCCCGGCCCACTGACCGATGTTTCTCGGGATCAGCGGCCGGCCGGACGACGCCCTAAGTAGCGGTCGGCGTGGCGGTGCCGTCCGATATTCCACAAATCGCCGCACGAGCCGCACCGCCAATAGGTATCGGGCGTGACGACCTTCTCACCAGCCGTGATGTCTTTCGAACGGCACGTCGGGCAGTGGGTTGGAGCCTCGACGACAATCGCGCTGTCAGGCGGCGCCGCTCTCGATGGATATCTCATGACAACTACCTCCGGATGTACACGGGTCTTACATTACTTGCCTATAGCGTACAGGTGTTTCTCGGTTCGCAGGAAGAGTTGCCCTTTCGAGACCGCGATGGTGCTGAGCGTGAACTCCTCGGTCGCGTTCTCCGCCAGCAGCTCGAACTTCGGACCGGATCGGAAGACGCTGGTCACCCCTTCCTCGCTGGTGACGTAGATCTTCCCGTCCGCGAGAACCGGGGACGCACTGTAGATCGCCGGGCGCAGCCGCTCGGGACCATAAACGACCTCGCCGGTCTGGACGTTCAGCACTTCGACAACACCGCGATCGCTGACGCAGTAGAGCAGCTTGCCGTCGGTCACCGGGGTGGGAACATCCGGGCCGCGGTCGAAGGTCCAGGCGGTGTGCGTCGCGGTGATGTCGCCCCGGCCGCCTGGCCTGATGGCGATCATCGGCCGAATGCGGGTCGGAGCAATGACGAGCCCGCCGGCGACGACCGGTGAAGCAATGATACGGTAATTGCGCGCCTTGCCGGGATTGAGACCGTGGGCGCGCCACAACTCGGCGCCCGTTGCGAGATCGTGCCCCGTGACCACGTCCCCGCCGGTGAGCACCACTTCCTTTTTCCCGTCGTACTCGAGAAGCGCGGGGGTCGTGTACGCATCGGGCGATTCCACCACGGCGTCGGTGGGCCGTTCCACCCTCCAGAGCGTCTTCCCGGACTTCCCGTCGATCTTCAGCAGGTAGGACGGATCGTCAGTCTTCATTCCGTGAAGCACTGGAACGTAGAGCATGCCGTCATGAAGGAGCGGCGACGACGCGTAGCCCCAGTTGAGACCGAAAGCGCCGTAGTCCTTCTGGATGTCACGAGTCCAGACCTCGGCGCCCTGGAAGTCGAAAGCCTTCAGAATGCCGATGCCGGTCAGGACCCACACCGTACGTCCGTCCGTCACGGGCGAGGGCGACGACATGTTCTGCTTGTTGATCTTGTAGTTGCCGGCCGTGATCGGCTTTTTCCACGCCACCTCGCCCTTCGCGCGATTCAGCGACCAGAGCTCCACGTCCCCTCCCTCGGGCTGCGCGGCGACGTTCAGAAAGATCGTGTCATTCCAGACGATCGGCGTCGCGCCGCTGCGACTGGGCATCGCGAGCTTCCAGGCGATGTTCTCCCCATTGGCAGTGGACCACTTCTCGGGCAAGCCGGTTGCGGCGGTGGCGGCGCCGGTCGCCAGCGGCCCGCGCCACTGCGGCCAGTTGTCGGCCGAGAGGGTCACGACCGCTGTTGCAAGCGCAAGCGTCACGCCCACCACAGTCCTTCTCGTCGTCGTCATCGTCCCAGCTCCAACGCCATCATCGTGGCCCGATCTCGCAGGTATAGCTTAGTGCCAACCAGCGTGGGCACCGTCCATGCCTTGTTGCTCAGCACGGACGCCCTCGACAGGACGTTCAGCCCCTGGCGGGTTGGAGCGGCGATGCCGATGTTGCCGTCCTCGTCCAGGATGATGAGCTTGCCGTCAGCGTGCAGGAACGTGGACCGCGCAAACTCCCGGTTCTGCCATAGCACCTGGCCGGTCTTGACGTCCACGCCAACCGTGGGACACGGTCCGAAGTCGCCGCTCGAACCAATGTAGACGTCACCCAGCCGGATCACCGTGCCGATGTGCGTCCTCATCCGGTTCTGGTACCACTGTTCCTGCACGGTCGTCTTGCCCGCTGCCTGATCCAGCCTGAGCTGACGGGCGCCGTTGTTGTAGGCGGCCGAGACGAAGAGCAGGTTGTCCGGGCCCCAGACCGGAGTGCTGATGTTCAAGCCGTAATCGGTCTTGTGCGGATGACGCCAGAAGACCCTCCCGGTTGCCGGATCGACACCGAGAATTTCATTACTGCCGGAGATCACCAGCTGATCCTGGCCGTTCACGTTGATCAGGACAGGTGCCGCCGGACCGGTCGAGTAATCACCGGCCCGCCAGGCCAGCGCGCCAGTGCGCTGATTGAACGCCATGACCGCACCGCCTTTGGCTCCGGTGGGGACGATCACGTTGTCGCGATAGGCTACCGGGCTTGTCGAGAAACCCCGGTCATCCTGGGGCGCGCCGAACCCCTTGACGAGATCGTGCTGCCAGCGCACCTTGCCGGTGTTCTTGTCGAGGGCGAAGAACTCGGTGCGGCTGCCGATCGCGAACAGCGTGTCGCCGACGATCAACGGCGTCGAGTGCGGGCCGGCGCCAAACTCCAGGTTGAGGCCACCGGTCGCCGACGGGTAGGCATGCTCCCACAGGGTCCGGCCGGTGGCGGCATCCATCGCCGCGATCGTTTCGGATTGCGGTCGACGAATCATCGACAGCATTCCGGCGCCGCGATACATCGTGTACAGGCGGTTGCCGTCCACGAGAATCGCCGAGTGACCTTCTCCGAGGCTGCGCTCCCAGACCCTGCGCGGCCCGCCCTGCGCCCACGAAGACGCCAGCGGCGGCACCTCCATCATGAAGTTGCGCTTCGGGCCACCCCATTGCAGCCAGCTGGTGTCGGGGGCCGCCGAGACGAGAGACCAGCCGCCGGCCCCAGCCGCGACGAGAATGCCTGCCAGCACGACGCTCGATCGATACCCAGCCATCGCTTCAGCCTCCCCAGGACGTCGACCACAAGCTGCCTGATGTCAGAACGTCCAGTATGAGAGATTCTCGACGCCTTTCACGAGAATGCCGCGCCCGGAGAATGCGGGGTGCGCCCAGATCGGGCTGTCGGCGATGGTGTACTTCCGCACGAGGGCAAACGCATCGGTCGCCTGACGCACGACGGCAAGCTCGCCTTCGGTTGTCGTCGCAATCAGCACGTTCCCAACGGCGACGATCGCGGCATTATCCCCCTGCCGCGGCTGGCTCGTCCAGAGGGTCTTGCCCGACGCGACATCGACCGCGAAGAACTGGCCGCGGTTCCGGTGCGTGAGTCCATAGAGCACGCCTCGGACGGCGACGGGCGAGCTCATATACAGCGGGACATCGGCGTTGCGCCACACCTCCTGCGCCTTCCAGGCTCCCGATTCCTCCACCAGGCGCACGGCGGTGGTCGGCTTCGACAGCCCCGAGTAGATCAGGAGACCGCCCGCGACGACGGGTGTGATGATGTTCTGGTCGTAATCGGTAGTGAAGCCCAGCCGCCAGAGCTCACGGCCGTCCCCGGGCGACAGACCGATGACGTTCGACTGCGTCTGCGTCACCAGGTGCCGGGTGCTGCCGAAGGTCGCGATCACGGGCGAGGCATACGCAGGACCATCACCGTTCCACGTCCACTTCCGGGTACCGTCCACGACGTTGAACGCGATGATGGCGCCGCCACCACC
>JACDBQ010000476.1 GCA_013694845.1 Acidobacteriota bacterium | reverse complement strand
GCCGAGAACTGCATTCTGGACGGTCACGTCCGGGTCGCGCGCAAGCAAGTTGGCTGCGTTCGCTTCTGCTACGTGCGTCCGGGGTCACGAACGCCGCGCCGCTATCGCTGTCAGCCCGAAACCGCGGTTGGCGACGCGACTGGTGAGGTGCGCGCGCGCATCGAGCATCGCGTGCGGCCGCGCTACAACAGCCACCGCTACGGCACACCCGACTACGGCCAACTCGCCCTCACATGCCCGGAGGAGATCGCCTGCGGCGCGGACGATGGGGCGGAGATGGGCGTGTGGCACCAGCTTTTTCAGCCCCAACGGACGACGAATCTTCGCACCCGCCTGACTGAGTATGTTCCGGCCGGCGTAGACGTCGAGCTCATCTTCGCCAGCTAGGAGGAAGCATGTACGGCGACTTCGCACGAGTCACTTTCGACGCCCTCAAGAATCGCAGCCGCGTGCTCCAGCAACAGGGGCGCGTGCAACTCGAAGCCGACTGGAACGAGCAGGGCGCGATCTTTCTCCACATGATGCGGACGCTGACCAAGGATCTCGTCGGTCCGGCCGCGGGTCCCGAGAGCAACTGCGGGTTCGGTGTCATCACTCGCGAATGGCTGCAGGGCCTGCCCGCGTCGGACAAGCGGCGCGAGTGGCTCAGGCTGCTCAACGACGCGAACGACTTCCTGATCAGCAAGGGCCACTACTACGTCGACGGACTGCTGTGCGACAACACCGCGCTCGTTCCCTACTCGAACCAGCCGGCACGTATGGGCGCGCCGCTCGACAAGCTGGCGCTCACGCCCGACGCGCTCTACCTCGCGTATCTCGACGTCGCCGAGCATGCCGTGTTCGGGGCGCAGGACGATTCGATGATCGAGGTAGCGCTCGGCATGGAGACGGCGATCCGCGCGCGTGTGTCCTGGGTCGTGCGGACGGTGCCGCTGAAGGACGGCCACGCCCTCGAGGACATGGAGCCGTCCTGGACGGACCTCCTCGAGAAATGGCAGTCGGCGAGCCGCGGCTGGCTCAAGTGCCGCGCCGGCGACGGTACGGCGGGCTCGCCGTCAGAGCCATGCAACGTCGCGCCCCAGTCGCGGTTCCGCGGACCTGAGAACCAGCTCTATCGCATCGAAGTCCACAAGGGCGGCGTGTTCGAACCGCCGCGAAAGGGAAAACGTCCCAAAGACGAACCGGCCGAGGACGGTGATCGGCCGACGTTCAAGTTCTCACGGATCAACGGGAGCGCCGTCTTCAAGATCGAGTCGATGAAGGGTGACGTCGTCACGCTGGCGGATCTCGGTCGCGACGACCGCTTCAACCTTGACGAGGGCGATTGGGTCGAAATCCTCGACGACAGGGCGATTGTCCCGAACAACCCGGGGCCCCTGCGCAGCGTTGCTGCGGTCGACACCTTCAAGCGCGAAGTCACGCTGAGTCCTGCTCCAGCCGGAAGCGTCGTGATTGGCACTGATGACACGGCGCATCCAATCCTGCGTCGGTGGGACCAGCGCCCGGGCGATCCGAAAGCGCGTGGTTTACAGCTCCACGACGGCGTCGCGCCGATCGAGCTCGGCAACTGGATCGGGCTCGAAGATGGCATCGAGATTCAGTTTCAGGGACCGCCGGATGCGACTGGCCCGATCGTGCTCCGATCGGGTGACTACTGGCTCGCGCCGGCGAGGGTTGCGACCGGCGGCGTCATCGACTGGCCGCAGGTGGAGGGCGAGCCGCAGGCGATCCCGCCGCACGGCGTCGAGCATCACTTCGCGCCGCTGGCGATCCTGAAAGTCGTGAAGGGCGATCTGACGATATTCAGCCAGTGCCGCCGCGTCTTCGAAGTGCCCTCGAAGGTCCTGCAGAAGACGCTCTAAAGGAAGGAGAAGCCGCGCCGTCCGGCTGCGGCTCCTCCCTGGACTCGCGTGTCCATACATGTCTGTTTCGAAGACGCACAGCAAAGCGCCCGCTGACACCGTCATGGTTCGTGCGCAGACGCCTACCCCTGGCCGCCAGCGGCGTAGCATTGCCACGCCCGACGTCGCCGGGCCAGGCGTCGCCGCGGATATCGAAGTCGAAGATGACGAACTGCGCGTCGATCGCCTCCCTCAGCCGATAGCCTTTGATGGCGCCGGCGCCAGCCTGCCCTCGCCGTGGGATCTCGTGCGCGTGCCCCCGTCGCATGATGCGATGACTCGAGCGAACGGTTCGGTGACGGTGCCATCCATCCAGCGCGCGTGCTCGACCTGCCGCGAGGACGAGCATGTGCTGCAACGAGCGGTGCTCACGCCGAGCGACACGACCTGGCAAGATCGCCCACATGTTCTCCAGCGCAAGTGTACGTGCGGGAATCACACGTCTGCAGGCGGAGAGTGCGACGAGTGTGCGGCTGGCAGGTCGCGTGTACAGCGGGAACTGAAGATTGCTGCGAGTCCGTGTGAGCGAGAACCACGGCTCGGACACGATTTCTCGCAACTGCGTCTCCGTTCGTCTCAGCAAGCGGCGCCGGAAGTCACGGGCGCTGGTCGCAACGCGCCTTCTCTTGAGCCAACCGTGCGCCTGCCGATGGATAGCCCCACCAACCCGAACGAGGCCGCCGCCGATCATGCCGCCGCGCAAGCCAGCGAATCGGATTCACCCGGCAGCGAGTTGCAAGCCTCGCGCATCAGCTTTGTGGCGCCGAGTGACGACGGTGCCGAGCTGCCGAGCAACATTGCTGCGGCGATCGTTCGGCCAAGTGGCGGGACGGCGCTGCCCGTCAGCCTCCGGGCGGAGCAGGAGTCTCGCCTTGGAAGCGCGCTGAGCCATGTCCGGATCCACCAGGGCGCGCACGCCGCGGCGCTCGCTGACGTACTCGGTGCGCGCGCGTTCACCTATGGGTGCGATATCTGGCTCGGGGCGGGTGAGACCATCGCCGATCGTGGACTGATGAGCCACGAGCTGGCCCATGTCACGCAGCAGATGCCGCGTCCGCTCAGAGAGGCGCCAACCACGAGCGGCGACGAGAACCCGAGCACGCGTCTTCAGGCTACCAGGCGCTATTACTACGCGCTGCCGACGCTCGGCAAGGGATCGAAAGGGCCAGGGGACAGGACGCACGCCCAGGTCCAGGAAATTCTCGGCAAAGAGACCAAGAACCAACCGATCTTTTCCGAAGTGCCGGTTCCCGAAGGTGCGGCCACCGGCGCCACGGGCCGTGCCGACTTTCTCAAGACCGACACGGGCGCCTATCTCGGCGTCAAGTTCAGCGGCAACAATCCTGCGTTCCTCGCCCTCGGTTCGAAGACGTTGTTGAATGGCGCGGAAGCGAGCGACGCGACGCACCGTAAAACTGCCGCGCCCGCGGGGAACACCGGCATCGAAGGCGGCAAGGCGTGTGGGCTGAGCGGGCTCCCGGCCTCACATGGTATCTGCCGGGTGGATCAGGGACCGGCGTCGGTCTCCATCGCGGACCTGAAGCCCAACTACGAAGCGGAGGTTCTGCTCGGCGCCTCCCAGGTGGACCGCTATATCAACCAGGTGAACAATCTTTCCACCAAGGTCAACAACTTCGCCACAGCCAATCCTACGCTGATTCATCCTGCGGGTAGAACCTGGACGGTCTCAGCGAAACGGATGGCGGACATCCACATCCCGCCAAAGTTCGAATCGCCGACGTCCAGTTCGCCGCAGGTCCTGGTGAATCTCTACGTCAACGGAACGCCAACCGATATCACGGATCAAGCGGTGCTTCGCATCGCGAAGCACAGCGATGGCTTCATCACCTACGAATTTGTGCCGCCGCGGTTACTTGGGACCGGCACAGCGACCGGCGGGGCCGCGACCGCCAAGAGCCCCATCGCCGAGGCCAAGACCAAGCTCGATCCGGTGAAAACCGAGCTCAAGGACCAGCCGAAGCGCGTTGCGAATCTGTCCCGTCCTCCTGCTTCCCGGGCGCGGCTTGCCCGTAAACGCGACAAGCTCGAAGCCAAGGACAATTTCAATTTCGCGACGTGGAACAAATCGACCTTCGAGCCGTGGCAGAGCGCCGCCAAGACGGCGACAGGTGGCCAAGGCAAGAAGGCCCTGACCGATCCCAGTGCCGAGGCAAAACAGCGTCTGAAGGACGAAGCGGCCCGTCAGATCGATGCGCGTACGAACCTCGCTACCAAGTCCGCGCCCAAGGGCACCGCGGAGCGTACCCGCGAGCTCGAACTGGTCCAGCATTGGGTCGACCACGGCGAAAAGTACGGCCGCCTCCGTCAGTTCTTCGGCTCGGCGTTCGTCAAGGTCGTCGAGGTCTACGACAGCGTCAAGGCGAAGATCGAGGCCAAGGTCGCGGCGACCAAGGCCCGCATGGCTCGGGTTGGCGGCGGCGGTATCAAGGGCGCCGTCCTCAGTGTCCTCCGCGGGGTCGCGGCCACGTTGCTCGGCATCTTCATTCGGGACGTGGGCCATCGCCTGGTCACAGCGGTCGAGAAGGGCGCAACCGTCCTGCTGGGCACGCTGTTCGGCGACGAGGTCGAGGCGGTCGAAGAACAGCTCAAGAAGATCGAACAGGCCGAGGCCGATTTCAGAAAGATGATTGCCGAGACGCTTGAAGAGAAGTTCGGCGAGCAGATCAAGGTGCTCGAGGAGAAAATCGCGGAAATCGAAACAATCGCTGCGACTGTCAGCGACATCACCACGATCGTCAATGTCGTGAAATGGGCCTATCGAGTCGCACAGTGCGCCGCGCCGCCAGTACTCGGCTGCGTCATCGCGGTGGTGGCGACTGAGGTCGCCGAAGCGGCGATCGCCGCGATCGTCGCCTCGTGCTGGTTCCAGCGTGAAATCGCCTACCCTGCGGTGAGCGCGCTCGGGCCGATACGGAAACTCCCGGGCGTCGCTGCGAAAGCAATCGCGAACCGCGTCCGCGACCTGCTTCCCGACTCGGTCAAACCGCTAATCGGTGAGGTCGATCTATCGGATCTCGAATCGAAAGCGAACGATGTCGAATGTGACAGTGGCGGCAAGTACGATTTGGATCCCAGCCAACGCAAGCTGGCGGAGATGCTCCAGCAGTACGATCCGGATCACGTGGAAGCACTCATGAAGGCGCTCAAACATCTGGGTGTCGACACCGAAGACCCCGATCCCGACCTCAAGATCACCGACAACGACATCGCGCGGATCAAGAAACTACTGGACACACATTCGAAGGCGGCCCTCGAAGACATCGTCGCGAAGTCGCCTGCCCGGCCGCCGCGACAGGTGGGGACCAGCGACCTGTTCGATCTGGTCGATGCTGCCGTGAAGAATCCCACAGGACAAGGGACCACGGGTGGCCCGAGCGCCGCTGAACTGAAGCAGGAGGGTGCCGAGGTCGCGCGGCGGCTGAAGCCGCTCACGTCAATGCCCGCGAACCAAGATCGGTTCGCTCCCGGCGATGCGCAGCCGGGGACGACGACGTTCGTGTTTTACGCGAGCAACGTCGATCAGCTCAAGGGAGGCTACCAGAAAGTCACTGTCGTGGCGCGGAAGGGCGACGAGTCGATCAACGTCACCCTCCATGCCGGCACTCGCTTCTACAACCTGAAGGGGGAGTTGGTCGAGACTAAGAGAACCACCACGACCGACACATTCAAGCTCATCAACCCCA
>JACDBQ010000439.1 GCA_013694845.1 Acidobacteriota bacterium | reverse complement strand
GTCATTACCGACGCGGCTCTCGACGCGATCCGACGCCACGCCATCGAGACGTTTCCGGATGAATGTTGCGGGGCGCTGATCGAAGTGGACGGCGCGATCGTGGAGGCGTTGGTGCTGGCCAACATCACGTCAGCCGGCCGGGCGCGCCGGTTTCGAATCGATGCGGACGGGTATCGTCGGGCCGAAGGGCGTGCACGGGAACGGAAAGGGGCGCTCGCCGGTTTCTATCACTCGCATCCGGACGCACCGGCACGCCCGTCCCAGTTCGATCTCGAGCACGCCTGGCCCAACCTGAAGTACGTGATTATTTCCGTCGATCGAGGCGTTCCGGGCGACACGACCGTCTGGCACCTTCGCGATGATCGTTCTGGATTCGAACAAGGAGAGTTGCGATGACACACACGGTCCTGATCCCCACGCCTCTGCGCCCGTTCACGGGACAACAGGATGCCGTGGAAGTCGAAGGCGGCACGGTCGCGGAGGCCCTTGCGGCCCTCACGGATCGCTACACCGATCTGCGGCGGCATCTCTATGGCGAGGACGGTCAGCTGCGTCACTTCGTGAATGTCTACGTCAACGACGACGACATTCGTTACCTGCAGCGCGAGGCCACCGCGTTGAACGCCGGCGACACGATCAGCATCGTGCCGTCGGTGGCCGGTGGCGCGGCGGCCTCGGAGGCGCCGGCTCCGGAACTGACGAACGCGGAAGTGCAGCGGTATAGCCGGCACCTGATACTGCCCGAGGTCGGTCCGGACGGCCAACGCCGCCTGAAAGGCGCGCGCGTCCTTTGCGTCGGCGCCGGCGGACTCGGGTCCCCGGCCGCGCTCTACCTGGCGGCTGCCGGCATCGGCACGCTCGGCATTGTCGATTTCGATGTGGTCGATGCGAGCAACCTGCAGCGCCAGATTCTCCACGGAACGCCCGACGTCGGGCGCTCGAAGCTGCAGTCTGCGCGGGAGCGCCTCAACGAGTTGAACCCGGAGGTCAACGTCGAAACTCACGAGGTTGCGCTTTCGTCGTCGAACGCGCTCGGGATCCTCAAGGACTACGACATCATTCTGGACGGGACCGACAACTTCGCGACCCGTTACCTCGTGAACGACGCGTGCGTGCTGCTCGGTAAGCCGAACGCTTACGGAAGCATCTTCCGGTTCGAAGGGCAGGCGTCGGTGTTTGCCACGCAGGGGGGGCCCTGCTACCGGTGCCTGTATCCGGAGCCGCCGCCGCCTGGACTCGTGCCGAGCTGTGCCGAAGGGGGGGTGCTTGGCGTATTACCCGGCGTGATCGGCACGATCCAGGCCACCGAGACCATCAAGCTCGTTCTCAACGCCAAGTCGACGCTCGTCGGCCGTCTGCTCCTGTATGACGCCTGGAAGATGAGCTTTCGCGAGCTGAAGTTGCGTCGGAATCCGGAGTGCCCGGTGTGCGGGAACTCGCCGACGGTGCGTGAGTTGATTGATTACGACCAGTTCTGCGGCGTTGCCCCGGGCAGCGCGGCCGCACCCGCGGCGGCTCCTGCGGTTCCGGAGACCACTGTCGAGGATCTGCGCGCCCGACTGGATTCCGGGTCCATATTCCTGCTCGACGTGCGGGAGCCGCAGGAGTTCCAGATTTGCCGCATTCCCGCCTCCACACTGATTCCACTCGGGCAGCTGGGGACGCGGATCCACGAAGTTCCGTCCGACGGCCGCGAGATCGTGGTCCACTGCAAGGCAGGGGGGCGAAGCGCCAAGGCGGTGAAACTGCTGGAAGACAACGGGATTCCAGCGAAGAACCTGCAGGGTGGCATCCTGGCCTGGATCGATCGCATCGATCCGACCCTGCCGAAGTATTGACGGGCAAAACAACCCACGATCTTCGACTGTCTTCATCCGCAACTCATCCAACACAGCAACGGCAAGACTTCCAAATCCAATTGCGCCATTCGCGCGTAATACCGTTGATCGGTCTGGATCACGAAACGGGATGAAAGCGTTTGAAAAGGAGCCGATCTCGTGAGACATTTTCTCGCTCGGGCATACTGTAAGTGCAATCTCCCCAGTCTCGATCATTTCTCTCTCGGCCCAGTATTCAGGGGGCGGGCGGTACAGCAGCGGTTCGGGGGCGTACGGCGATTCTTCGCGTTGGGACAGCGGGGACTGGAGGGGCGACCGGCTCAGGATCATCGGCTTGACGTCCGATCAACGTCTGATTTGTTTCAGCGAGAATGACCCCGGTAACGCCGAGAGTCTCGGATCTATTTCCGGACTGGCGGACCATTGGTCGGGATCGATTACCGTCAGAGACCCAAGAGCTCTACGGCCTGGACGCGTCCGGCGCGATCTATACGATCGATCCGCCGACGGCTGTGGCGACGTTCAAATCACAGCTGAACGTGGCCCTTGTGGGCAGTTCATTTGGTGTAGCTTTCAATCCCGTCGTGGACCGCCTGCGCATCATCTCTGACACGGGTCAGAATCTTCGCGCGAACGTCGATACCGGAGCCACCCTGGTAAACGGGACGCTGACCTA
>JACDBQ010000436.1 GCA_013694845.1 Acidobacteriota bacterium | reverse complement strand
CCGCTAGCGTTCGTAAGACTCCCGTCTTGATGACGCAGACTGCTTGATCAGGTACTTCTCCGGTGCGGCCCAGAATGCCCGGCGCAAGGCGGCGAGGCTGTCGGCGCCGCCGTAGCTGATCGACGAGCAGAGATGCTTCGTCATGTCGCGCAGGATCGTGCGCGCCGAGCCTCGGGCGGGGACGCTGATTTCCATCCCTTCTGCACCGAGCGCTTCGATTTCGACGCGGTCGGCATCTTCGACGTCCAGCCGGTCCCGGATGGCCTCGAGTGACGCCATGCCGCGGAGCACCTTGAAGGGTACTTTCACACTCTTCTGTGATTCGGCGATCAGCACCGACTTGTGCACGACCTCGCCGGGCGCCTCCTCGGTGCCGGCGAAGGCGCTGCCGAGCATGCAGCAGTCCCCCCCGAACATCAGCGCCTGTGCCAGGGCACCGTGACGCTTGATGCCGCCGTCCGCAATTACGCCCAGGCCGGAGTCAGCCACCGCGACGCGGCACTCGACGAGCGCCTGCACCTGCGGGACGCCGAAGCTGGTCGTGATCCGCGTGGTGCAGCCTCCACCGGGCCCGATCCCGACCTTGATGCCGTCGGCTCCAAGATCGAGGAGAAACCGCGCGCCCTCGGCGGTCGCGACGTTACCGGCGATGACCTCGACGTCTCCGAACCGCTCGCGGAACTCCCGCATCGCGCGCTCCATGACGACCGAGTGCCCGTGCGCGATGTCGATCACCAGCACGTCGACACCGGCGCGAATCAGCTCGGACGCCCGCTCGAGGTAGTCGCCCGTCGCGCCGATTGCCGCGCCAACCATCAGGCGTCCGTGCGCGTCACGCGTCGCAAATGGCAGTTGCTTCTGGCGCGCGATGTCCCTGGCGGTGATCAGTCCGGTCAGGCGCCCACCCTCGTCCACCAGGGGTAGCTTCTTGATCTTCCGCTCGACCATCACCCGCGCCGCATCGTCCAGCGAGAGCGTGCCCTGCTGCACGACCAGGTTCTCGAACGGCGTCATCCGGTCGGCAACCCGCGACTCCGCCCGCTCCACGAATCGCATGTCTCGTTGGGTGAGGAGGCCCTTCAGCTTGCCGGCCGCGTCGACGACCACCAGCGTCCCGACCCGCGACCGGTTCATTACGGCCGCCGCGTCATCGAGCGATGCCTCGGGCGCAATCGAATAGGGGTCTCCGATGACGCCGTGCTGGGCCCGCTTCACTTTCTCGACCTCGCGAACCTGCGGCTCGATCTCCCCGGGCCTGAAGCCCCGGTCGATGATCCCGATCCCACCCTCTTCAGCCTGCACGATCGCCATCGGCGCGCGAGTGACCGTGTCCATGTTCGCCGATACGATCGGTCGGTTCAGCGTGATCCGCCGCGACAACCGGCACGACAGGTCGATGGCCGCAGGATCCCGTCGAAACACCACGCTCCGCTGGGGGGCAAGGATGAAGTCATCGAACGTGCACCCGCGCGTCAGGTGCAGGACGAGCTGCGCTGCCGTATCGGTCGGCACCGGAAAGCGCGAAGGATCGGTGGTCATCGGGCAATGTTACGCGTTCGGCGGTTCGTTATGAGTGCTGGGTGCTGAGTGATGACCGGTGATTCGAAACGCACCCCTCGGCAACCCTTGGGCATCTGTCAGCACGTCAGTGCTGCGTGGGACCCGGCTCTTCCAACCGCGTGCCGCGCGGAGCGCGGTCGGCGCCCGCGTCAACGTCGTTCCGTGTGAACCCGTGTCGATTCTTGTCGGCCCGTGGTGTCCGCTGTTGACCCGTGGTGACCGTGGTGACCGTGGTGACCGTGTGACCGTGTGACCGTGGTGACCCGTGTTGACCCGTGGCTGACCCGTGGCTGACCTTTGTTGAACCGTGTTGACCCGTGGCCGAATTCGTCGCCGCGGCGGACCGTGGCTGTGAGCTGTGGCTTGCAGGATCGTTCAGCCGTGGCGGAAGATGCAGGGAATGCCGCTCAAGGACCTCGAACGCACGCTGCGAGTGAAACTGGCCGAGACGCTCCCGGGCGTCGAAGCCCAGATGCGCTTCGCGCCGGCGCCGGTGCGCACGGGCTGGCGGGCTGGACACTTTCCTGAAGATGCGCGGGTCGCGGCGGCGCTGATGCTGGTTTACCCGGGGGCGGACGGTCCCGCGATCCCGTTGACCGTCCGCGCCAGCGGCCTCGCGCGGCACGCAGGACAGATCAGTCTGCCGGGCGGCGCGGCAGACCCTGGCGAGACGCTCGCCGAAACCGCGCTTCGCGAGGCGCAGGAGGAAATCGGGATCGATCCCTCGCGGGTGCAGATACTGGGTGAGCTGACCCCGGTGCACGTACTGGTGAGCGGCTTCACGCTGCACCCGGTCGTCGGCGTGACCCACGAGCGCCCCGCCTTCGAGCCGGCCGCGGGAGAGGTGGCCGAGATCCTGGAAGTCTCGCTCGACTACTTGCGTGATGCGTCGAGCATCCGTCGCGGAACACGCGTGAGAGAAGGGGTAGCCGTCGAGTACCCCTACTTCGACCTGCTCGGGCACCAGGTGTGGGGCGCTACCGCGATGGTACTGGGCGAATTCATCTGCCTGATCTAGCGATCCTCATCCCTCATCCCTCATCCCGCATCCCGCACGCCGCATTCCGCACCCCGCACCCCGCATTCCGCACCCCGCATCACCGCCCTCGTTCGCGGATCGCGAAGAGATGCTTGTCGCCGCGGATGTAGATCGTGTCCCGTGCGAAGGCCAGCGAAGCCCAGACCGGCTCACCGACCGAGTTCGAGTAGAGCACCTCGTGCTTCGGTCCGGCCTTGATCACGAACGTATCGCCGTCCTCGCTTGTTTGCAGGACGTTGTCGCCGAACGCCACGAGAGAGGACCGGTAACTGCCCGGCACAGCCGGACGGCCTCCCTCGTACACGACAGCGCCGGTGACCGCGTCGAGACAGGTCAGGATACCGCCGTCGGTCATCAGGTACAGGTAATTGCCGTGCAGGACCGGCGATGCGGTGTATGCCGTACCTTTGTCATATTGCCAGGCGACCGCGGTCGTGCCTGTAATGTCCCCCTCGCCTCCCGGCCGAACGGCGATCACGCGCTTGCCAGGGTACCCGGACGAAAAGAACACCATTCCGTGGCCGGCGACGGCGCTGGGAATCGGATGATTCTCCAGTCCTTTCCCGCGCCAGAGCTCCTTCCCCGTCCGTGGATCGTAGCCCGCAATCATCTCGGCGCCGGTGGCCATCAGCTCGCTCCGGTTCGCGGACTGCACGACGATGGGCGTGCCCCAGGAGCGACGGGTCGTGCGCTCGGTCCGCCAGACCTCCTTTCCGTTGGCCTTGTCGAGCGCCACGATCGCCGAACCCGTGCCCATCTCCTGGTCGATCTGGAGAATGACGAGGTTGTCGAAGAGGACCGGTGAGGTGCCAGGGCCCATTCCCCCCTTGGCGATGTTGCCGAGGGATGCCTTCCACACCAGCTTGCCGTCGAAGTCGTAGGCGTAGAGTCCCGGCGCCTCGAAAAATGCGTAGAGCAACTTGCCGTCGGTCGCCACTGTCGGCGATGCGTAGGTGTTCCGCTTGTGACGGTCATCCCACATGATCCCGTCGTACGCGGTCTGCTCCCAGAGGAGCTTCCCATTGCGCGAGTCGTACGCCAGGACCTTCAGCGTGTAGCTGTAGTTGCCCTCTTCGCTGTCGGGATTCTTGTAGCCCGGCTTCATGGTGTAGCCGAGGTGATCAGGCGGCGTGTGTCCTGACGGCCCGCCCCTGATCGACGTTGTCAGGAAGAGGCGGTCACCCCAGACGACTGGCGACGAATGGCCGCGTCCCTCGACAGGCGTTTTCCAGGCGATGTTCTTCCCGGGCGACCACTCAGTTGCGTACGACGTCCCGCTGGCGACGCCGCGCCCTTCGGGTCCGCGCCACTGCGGCCAGTTCGAGTCGTCTGCAGCGGAGAACCCGACGGCGGCAGACGCCAGCACTGCGATACCCGTGAAGAGGGCGAGGGAATGACGAGAGCGCAACAGCATGGTGATGCGTAGCATATATGGTCAGGATGAGAGTTCGCCAAACTTGCGGTGGAGGGTTCGCGGGTGCGGCGGAGGGTTCGCGCGTGGATGAGCAGTTTCAGCCCGGCCGTTATTCCCTACTAGAATGAGCGCATGAATCCACTGGTGCTCGAAGCGATCAACCGGCAGATCAACTCGGAGCTGAGCGCCTCGTATGCGTACCTGGCGATGTCGGCGTATTGCGAGTGCCAGAAATTCACGGGAGCGGCGCGCTGGTTGCGGCTGCAGAGCCAGGAAGAGAACATGCACGCAATGAAGCTCTTCGACTTCGTCCTGGCGCGTGACCGCAGCGTCGAACTGCTGGCTGTCGACGGGCCGAAGTCAGACTTCGCCAGCGTCGCCGAAGTGTTCCAGCGCGCGTTGGCGCAGGAACAGGAGGTCAGCCGGCAGATCGATGCGTTGTACGAGACCGCGTTTACCGAGAAGGCCTTCTCGACGGTCGCCGAGCTTCAGTGGTTCCTGACGGAACAGGTCGAAGAAGAAAAGACCGCGCGGGAAATCGTCGCGAAGTTCAGGATGATCGGCGACGATCCAGCGTCCCTGCTCGATCTCGATCGCGAGCTTGGAGCGCGGTCGGCGGCAAAGACGGTGGGGCAATAGATTCCAAGGTTCCAAAAGTTCCAGAGGTTCCACAGGTTCCAAAGTCGGAGGTTCTACGGGTCCTCGGTTTCTCCTTGTGTGAGGTAGTGATGAAACGATTCTTCGTGACGCTCGTCGTGGCTGGGCTCGTGGGCGGGTGTGGTGACTCCGACAAGGCGGCGCCGCCGCCGGCGCCGGCCGCCGGAGTGGGCGGGCAGGCGGTGGCCACGATCGACCCGAATGCGATCCTGGAGCGGATCAAGGTTCTGGCATCCGACGAGTACGAGGGGCGCGCGCCGGGGACCAAGGGGGAGGAACTCACCGTCCGGTACCTGGTGGACGAGGCCAGAAAGCTGGGGCTGCAGCCGGGAAATCCAGACGGCACCTACGTCCAGAAGGCGCCGCTCGTCGGGATCACCGGCGCCGAGGTGCAGCCGTTCACGGTCACGAAGGGGGGACAGAAGCGCACCTTCAAGTGGTCCGATGACGTCGTCGCGTGGACGAAGCGCGTGGCCGATACGACCTCGATCGCCGGCTCGGAGATGGTCTTTGTCGGATACGGCGTGACCGCGCCTGAATACAACTGGGACGATTTCAAAGGGGTCGACGTCAAGGGCAAGACCATCGTCGTGCTCGTGAACGATCCACAGATAACAGACCCGGCAGACCCGTCGAAGCTCGACGCAACGACATTCAACGGGCAGGCGATGACCTACTACGGGCGGTGGACCTACAAGTACGAGAAGGCGGCCGAGATGGGGGCCGCCGGCGTCTTCATCGTGCACGAGACTGGACCGGCCGGTTACCCCTACCCGGTCGTCCAGGGCTTTCTCGGGGAGCGTTTCGGTCTCGTGGCCGACGACAAGAATATGAGCCGGGCCAGCATCGAGGGATGGTTCTCGTCGGAGACGGCGAAGGCGATCTTCGCGATGGCCGGTCAGAACTTCGATACGCTCAAGAAGCAGGCGACCAGCCGCGACTTCAAACCGGTCTCTCTGGGGCTGAAGGCGTCGATGAACGTCCGGAACACCACGCGGACGATCGACTCACAGAACGTGATCGCCAAGATCGAAGGCAGCGACGGCCGGCTCAAGGACGAGTACGTCGTGTACTCGTCGCACTGGGATCACCTCGGCGTCGGCACTCCGGTCGACGGTGACAAGATCTACAACGGCGCGCTCGACAACGCTTCCGGTGTGGCTGCCCTGCTCGAAATGGCCCGCGCATTCACGCAGGTCCAGCCGCGACCGAAGCGTTCCATCCTTTTCCTGTTCGTCACGGCTGAAGAACAGGGCCTGCTCGGCTCGGAGTACTACGCAACCCATCCGCTGTATCCGCTCGACAAGACGGTCGCGAACATAAACCTGGACGGCGTGAACCAGTGGGGCCGCACCCGCGACGTCACCGTCGTCGGCATGGGGGCGTCGGACCTCGACGATGTGCTGCGCGACGCCGCGGTCTCACAGGGGCGCACCCTCAGCCCGGACCCGGAATCCGAAAAAGGGTTCTATTACCGCTCAGACCACTTCAACTTCGCGAAGGTCGGGGTGCCTGCGCTCTACACTGATACCGGTGTGCAGTTCGTCGGCAAAGACGAGGCCTACAGCAAGACGAAGCGCGAGGAGTACACGGCGGTCGATTACCACAAGCCGTCGGACGAGATCAAGACCGACTGGGACCTGAGCGGCGCCGTGGAAGACGCTCAACTCATGTTCATGGTGGGTTACAACGTCGCGAACGCGGACAAATTCCCCGAGTGGAAACCGGGCAACGAGTTCAAGGCCAGGCGGGACGGAATGTTGAAAAGGTAAATCCGCAATGCTCAACGCTCTCTGGGTTCCTCGAGGTAGGTATATCCGTTGAGCCCCTCCTCGTAGAACTCCAGCATGCGCCCTGATTCCTCGTACGTGATGCGCCCTTCGCGGACGGCGTGCTCCACGTCGTGCCGCAGTTTCCGCACGAGCATCTCCGAGTCGAACTCCACGTAGTCGAGCACCTCTTTGACCGTGTCACCCTTGATCACATGATCGAGGACAACGTTCCCGCGGTCGTCGAGGCTGACGTGGACTGCATGGGTGTCGCCGAACAAATTGTGCAGGTCGCCGAGGATCTCCTGGTAAGCGCCAACCAGGAACACGCCCAGGTAGTACGGATCGCCATTCACGGTGTGGAGCGGCAACGTCCGCTTCACGTCCCGCCGATCGATGAACTGATCGATCTTGCCGTCGGAATCGCACGTGATGTCGCCGAGCACGGCATGGTGCGTCGGCGGCGTGTTCAGCCGGTGAATCGGCATGACCGGAAACAGCTGCTTGATCGCCCAGCTGTCAGGGCACGACTGGAACAGCGAGAAGTTGCAGAAATACGTATCAGCCATGGCGTCGTCGAGCCCCTGAAGGTCCTCGGGGATGTCGTCCATGGCGGCGACGATGTTCTTCAGCTTCACGAGGATCGCCCAGTACAGGTTCTCGGCCTGGCAACGCTGCTCGAGCGGCAGATAGCCGCCGCTGAACAGGTTCAGCGCCATGTCGAGGGCCTGCTGCGCGTCGTGGTAACTTTCGAGCGCATTACGCGGACTCAGGTTCTGGTAGGTCTCGAGCAGGTCGATCACCGGCTGTTCGGCATCCTCGGCCTTGATCGAGTCGGGGATTTTCTCCTCACCGAATGCCGACACCCCGAGCACGTTGAAAATGAGAACGCTGTGGTAGGCGACGATGGCGCGGCCGCTCTCCGACACGATGGTCGGGTGCTTCACCCCCTCGTCATTGCACACCGTCTGAATGTGATAAACGACGTCGTTCGCGTACTCCTCGAGCGTGTAGTTGACGCTCGATTCGAAGTTCGTCTGGGAGCCGTCGTAGTCGACGCCAAGGCCGCCGCCGACATCCAGATACTCGAGCCCCGCGCCGGCCTTGGCCAGCTCCGTGTACACCCGTGCCGCTTCGTTCAGGGCCCCCTTGACGATGCGGATGTTCGGGATCTGGCTGCCGAGATGGAAGTGCAGCAGCTTGAAGCAGTCTGCCATCCCGCGTGATTTCAGCTCTTCCAGACCGCGCAGCACTTCGGCCACCGTCAGGCCGAACTTCGAGCGATAGCCGCCGGAGCCCTGCCAGCGGCCACCGCCGCGTGCCGCCAGCTTCACCCGCATGCCGATCTGGGGACGCACCCCGACACGTTCCGCGTACTTCAGGATCAGGCCGAGTTCCGTGTATTTCTCGACGACCGGGATGACCGTGCGGCCGATCTTCTGGGCCAGCATCGCCATCTCGATGTACTCGGCGTCCTTGAAGCCGTTGCAGATGATCGGGGTGTCGTTGTAGGCCTGCGCGGCGACGGCGAGCAGCTCCGGTTTGGAGCCCGCCTCGAGCCCGAACCCGTACTCTCGACCGAAGTCGAGCACTTCCTCGACGACCTGCCGCTGCTGATTGACCTTGATCGGATAGACGCAGATGTAACGGCCTTCGTAGCCGTGCTGGGTGATTGCCGACTTGAACGCGTTATGGATGTCACCGACGCGGTGACGAAGGATGTCCTTGAAGCGGATGAGCACCGGCAGCCCGATCCCGCGCAGCTGGAGGTGATCGGTCAGCTGCTTCAGGTCGATCGCCTGCCCTGGATCCTTGGTGGGATGAACGAGTACGTGGCCCGCGGGGGAGATGGAAAAATATCCCTTCCCCCAGCGGTCGACTTCGTACAACTCGCTGGCGTCCGTGACGGTAAACACCTCTCCTGTCTGCCAGTTGCGGTGCCCGCGGATTGTAGGGGTGCTCACGAAAATAATGATACACGGCATTCTCTCTTCCGAGGTTCCACATCCCGCGTCCCGCACCCCCGCACCCCGCACCCCGCACCCCGCACCCCGCACCCCGCAC
>JACDBQ010000408.1 GCA_013694845.1 Acidobacteriota bacterium | reverse complement strand
GCTCACGCCGGTGCTCAGCGAGGATGGCCAGGCCTCTGCTCCGGTGCGGCAGCCACCGCCGCGCCGCCCGCCGCCGATCACGATGAGCGGGCCGGCCACCACTCCGCCACCCTCACCCTTCGGCGCGTTCGGCGGTGGCGCCCCGCCCTCCGACAGCCCGCGGCCGGGACGCGTCGGCGGCGATGATGCGACCAAACAGGTGAAGCGAGACGAGCCCAAGGTGGGACGCAACGATCCGTGCCCCTGCGGAAGCGGGAAGAAATACAAGAAATGCCATGGGGCGTGAACTGTGCTGAGTGCTCAGTGCTCGGTGCTGAATGGCGATTGACGATTGAGGGCAGCAGAACGGCGGCTGCCCTTTTGATTTTGTAGCGCAGCCCTTTCAGGCCCGATGCAGGGCTGAAGCCCTGCGCTACAGCGGGGACATATGGAAACCAGGACTGACGTACTCAACAGCGACCAGATATCGGTCGGGCTCTCCACCGCCCTTACCTTCGACGACGTGCTGCTAGTGCCGCGGCACTCCCTGGTGTTGCCGAGCGCCGTGGACGTCACCTCCCAGGTCACCCGCAATATCCGGGTGAACGTCCCGCTGCTCAGCGCCGCCATGGATACCGTGACCGAATCACGGCTGGCTATCGCGATGGCGCAACAGGGGGGCATCGGGGTCATTCACAAGAACCTCACGGTCGAGGAGCAGGCGTCGGAAGTCGACCGGGTCAAGCGGTCCGAAAGCGGGATGATCGTCGATCCGATCACGCTCTCCCCGACCAATCGGATCTATGAAGCGCTCGACCTGATGAAGAAGTACCGGATCTCGGGCGTGCCGATCACCGAGGATGGCGGCAAGGAAGGGCGCCTGGTCGGGATCCTGACCAATCGCGACCTGCGGTTTGAGAACAACCTGGATCGTCCGATCTCCGACATCATGACGCGCGATCCGCTGTTCACGGTGCCGGTCGGCACCACGCTCGAACAGGCGCGGGAGCTCCTGCATCGACACAAAGTCGAAAAACTTCTGGTCGTCGATGACCGCTTCATGCTGAAGGGTCTGATCACCGTCAAAGACATCCAGAAGATGATCAAGTACCCCAACGCGTGCAAAGACAGCCTCGGACGGCTGCGCGTGGGAGCAGCGATCGGGGTCGGGAAGGATGCGCTGGCACGCGCCGAAGCACTGATCGCCGCGAGTGTCGACGTGCTCGTCATCGATACGGCGCACGGGCACTCGCAGGGCGTGCTCGACATGGTGAAGCGGATCAGGAAGATGTACGCCAACGTCGATCTCGTGGCCGGCAACGTCGCGACTGCCGAAGCGACCGACGCCTTGTGCGATCTCGGCGTGGACGCAATCAAGGTCGGAATCGGGGCGGGATCCATCTGCACCACTCGCGTCGTCGCCGGCATCGGTGTCCCGATGATCACCGCCGTCGCCGAGTGCGCCCGCGTCGCCTCACGACACAAGGTGCCGATCATCGCGGACGGCGGCATCCGCTATTCGGGGGATGTCACGAAAGCGATGGCGGTCGGCGCCAGCACCTGCATGATCGGCAGCCTGTTTGCGGGCACCGACGAGAGCCCGGGCGAAATGATCCTGTATCAGGGACGCAGCTTCAAGGAGTACCGCGGCATGGGTTCGCTCGGCGCCATGCGGCGCGGCAGCCGCGACCGCTACTTTCAGGACGAGTTCGACCTTGACGCGAACCCTGACGCCGCCGAGAAGCTGGTCCCGGAAGGTATCGAAGGCCGCGTGGCGCACAAGGGTTCGGTGGCCGCGATGATCCACCAGCTGGTCGGCGGCCTCCGGGCCGGGATGGGCTATTGCGGGACCGCGACGATCCCGGCACTGCAGCGCGACGCCCGGCTCATCCGGATTACCCCCGCGGGCCATCGCGAGGGTCACGTGCACGATGTGATCATCACGAAGGAAGCGCCAAACTACAGAGTGGAGTAGCCGGGACGCGGGATGCGGAGGGGTGCGCCGAGGGCTCGAGTGAAGCGACCACGCGGCACCGCCGAACGAGCTTGCGCGGGGATTGAGGCCTGCGGCCATTGTCACTGCCGCGTGCGGACCGACCGAGCACCGGTTAACACTTCTCCTCTCTTCACCGTCTACTCACCGAATGGACCTGTTTCATCCCGGGTGGATCCGTCGCCAGCGGGACTGGTGTAGAGGCGCAGCGGTGTCTTGACCAGCGATCCCGGGCCGCTGGTGCTCGCCGCGCGGGCCGGCGACCGCGACGCCTACGGGGAGTTGTACCGACGGTTCTCCCGCGCGGTGCATGCTGTGCTGATCGCCCGACTGCCTCACGCGGATGCGGACGACCTGGTCCAGGACGTGTTTCTGCACGCGATGACGCGGCTGAAGGATCTGCGCGAGCCCTCGGCTTTCTGCGGCTGGCTGTGTGTGATCGCGAGACGCCGGGCGGTCGACCACTACCGGCGGGAGCCCGTCCACGATAGTTTCACGGAGTCGGAGGCGCGCGACGCGTCGCCGGAGCTCGCCGCCGAGGCCAGCGGCGCCCTCGCGGCGATTCAGACGCTCCCCGAGGCCTACCGCGAGACGCTCGCGTTGCGTCTGGTCGGTGGGCTGTCAGGCCCGGAGATCGCTGCCGCCACTGGCCTCACCCCAGACTCGGTCCGGGTCAACCTGCACCGCGGCTTCCGCCTCCTTCGCGATCGTCTCGGAGCCACACCATGACCCACCACGAGTCCGATGACCGTCTCGATGCGTATC
Source organism: Acidobacteriota bacterium (assembly GCA_013694845.1). Lineage (GTDB taxonomy): Bacteria > Acidobacteriota > Vicinamibacteria > Vicinamibacterales > 2-12-FULL-66-21 > JACDCA01. Next base: position 7,016 of record JACDBQ010000408.1, on the reverse strand, counting down.
TATGGGACCCGACCGCGCCGAGGGATGAAGGAGTGGTCGCCATGGAGAAGCGGCTCGAACCCGCTCGGTTCGACCCCGGCGTCCGGCCGCTGTCGTACGCCCGTGCCGAACGTGCGCGGATCACGATCCTGGGTGGCGTCTGGTGGCGGGGCCTGGCGGCCGCCGCGGTGCTCCTCCTTGTTGCCGGCACCGGGCTGCTGTCATGGCGCATGACGTGGCCTGAGGGGCGACCATGGCAGATCGAATCTGCCTCGGAAGGGTCGCCCGAGCTCCTGGCGGTCGGCGAGACGCTGCAGACCGCGTCCGCTCAGACCGCGATGGTTCGCATCGCCAGGATCGGGACGATGCAGGTAGGCCGAGACAGCGCGGTGACGCTGCGAATGACACAGAGCAATCGGCACCGACTCGCTCTCGATCGCGGCACGGTTCACGTTCGAGTGTGGGCGCCGCCGTTCAGCCTGGCGTTCCGGACGCCCGCCGGCGAGGTGTACGACATGGGTTGCGAGTTCGACCTCAGCGTCGACGGACCCACCAGCCATGTTCGCGTGACGTCTGGCTGGGTGCAGCTCGAAAACGATCTGGGTGAATCCCTCGTTCCGGCAGGCGCATCCTCCACCATGACCAGTACGACGTTTCCCGGCGTGCCGGTGTTCGATGACGCGGCCGATTCGTTCAGAGACGCCGTGCGGGCGCTCGAGGCCGGCCGTGGGGGTCAGCCCGGCGCCGAGCGCATCGCGCAACTGGCCAGGCCGCGGGACATGCTGACCTTGCTGACCCTGATCGAGCTCGACGTCGCGGGCCGCGCGCAACTAGCCTCGCGTGCCGTGGCGCTGTCATCTCCACCGGAGGACGTGTCGGTCGAGCGCATCCTGCGGGGGGAGAAAGAGATGCTCTGGCGCTGGCGAGAGACGCTGCCCCTACCCCCCGAGAAGGGCGGATGGTGGATGAACTGGAAGGATGCCCTGCCGCACCGTGCCGTCACCCCATCTCGTTAACGGTCGCTCCTTTCGCGACGTCATGGCTGGTGAGGAGGCGCCATGCGCTCAACGATCGCCATTCGTGCACTGTCACTGCTCATCTACTCGACCCTCGTACTCCCGCCCGGCCTCGAGGGTCGTGCGATCGACCCCGGCCGCGTCAACGCCTGGGCACTCGACCCTGGGCGCAGTCGCGTGGGGTTCACCGTGACCAAGCTCGGATTCTCGGACGTCGAGGGCGAGTTCACCGACTTCAGCGGTGACGTCCACTATGATACCCGGCAGCCCGAGCACAGCTCGATTCGGTGGCGGGTGGGCGTGTCCTCGGTCAAGACTGACGCGGCCAACCGCGACCGCGCGTTGCAACTACCGGAATACTTCGACGCGGCCCGGCACCCGAATCTCACGTTCGCGAGCCGTCGCGTGAAGGCGCTGGACGCGACCCGCCTCGAAGTCGAGGGCGACATCACGATCAGAGGGCGCACGCGACCTTTGACGATCGTCGCGGTCGGGGACGCGAAGAGTGGCGAGTTCGAAACACGATTCGAGATCGATCGCTACGACTTCGATGTTGCCGGGGGCAGCGTCATGGGTCGACTGATCGGCCGCACAGTGCGCGTGCACCTGGTGGCACGGGCGAAAGAAGGAACACGATGAGTCGATCCACGCTGTCAATCCTGATTCGAAGCACCGCCGTCACGGGCGCCCTGACCGGAATCTCAGCGCAGGATCTCGAATTCCTTCGCGCCCTCGACCGAGCGCAGCTCGAACGCCCAACCACCCTGTCCGCCACCGCCCGGATCGCACCCGAGGCTGAGCCAGGAACGCCTCTGGTGGTCCACGGTCGCGCCTTCGCAGCCGACGGGACGACTGCCCTGCCGAACGCGGTGGTGTTTGCCTACCACACCGATCGAGGGGGCGTGTACGACCGACCGGGCGCGCCACCGCACTCGTGGCGACTGAAAGGGTGGACCAGAACCGGCACGGACGGCCGGTTCGAATTTCGCACGATGCGACCGGGCCGGTACCCGGGGCGCCGCGAGGCGGCACACATCCACGTCACGCTCTATGCCCCGGACGGTAGCCGCTCGTCGGGCGACGTGCTCTTCGAAGACGACGCGCTGGTCACGGCAGCGAGCCGTGCAGCCGCGCGGCGCGACGGCGGGTTCGGGTCAGTCCGGCCGGTCCGGCGCGAGGCCGGGGTCGAGCACGTGGACTTCAACATACGTGTCGCCACGTCGCAAAGGTTCTGAGAACAAGGACTCCGAGGGACGGAGCTGTGGCTACAACTGCTTCACCTGGTGATCGATGCCCAGCGCGAACCGGTCGTCGCCCGGAGCCCCGACGTTCCGGTGTCTTCTGGCAAAAAGGAGCGACAGGGGCTTTCGCTTCAGGAGGAGGAGCCGGTCGGCTGTGTGATCCGAATCTGCCGCTGGTTTTCCCCGACCTCGTCGAGCCGCACCGTCCACACGTCGTCTGGCCGCCCGTGCCATCGCTCGGCCCATTCGATGGCGACAATGCCGTCGCCGAGCACCAGCTCGTCGAGACCGAGATCCGCGACCTCGTGTGCTTCGAGTCGATACAGGTCCACGTGAAAGAGCGTCACCCGCCCGCGATATTCGTGGATGAGGGTGAACGTGGGGCTCGAGACGTCCTCGGGGTCTGCGCCGAGGCCGAGCGCGAGCCCTCTCACGAAGGCGGTCTTGCCGGCGCCAAGGCCGCCGTACAACAGCACCACGTCACCCGCCCGAAGCGCTCCCGCGAGCTGCGCACCCGCGGCCGACGTCTCGTCTTCACTGGCGCTCGAGACGGCGTCGGTCACGAGTCGCGCTTGGCCGGCTTTCGTTTGGTGGTCAATTCCATGATCGCGTCGCCGATGCGACCGACAAGGTCGGTTGCGATCAGCGAGACCTCGCCTTCGTCACCCTCGGCGAGGTCGCCCGCGGAACCGTGGACGTATACGGCGATCTTGCAGGCCGCTTCAGGATCCAGCAACTGCGCGAACCAGGCAGCGATCATGCCGGTCAGGACGTCGCCTGTGCCACCCGTCGCCATCCCGGCGTTGCCGGTGAGATTGATAAAGGCCCGGTTCTCGGGGCCCGCCACGATGGTCCGGTGGCCCTTCAACACGACATGGAGCTTGTGCGCGACCGCGAAATCGCGCGCCGCGCTCAGGCGATCCTGCTGCACCGCCTCGATCGCCACGTTCATCAGGCGCGCCATCTCGCCGGGATGCGGGGTGATCACCATCTCCACGCCGTCGCGGGCGATCAGCCGGTCCGGATCGCCGGAGAAGGCGTTCAGGGCGTCGGCGTCGAGGACCAGCGGCACACCGGAACGCTCCACCAGGCCCTGAACGAACGCGGCCGTCGACGGCTCGGTCCCGAGCCCGGGTCCAACGGCGATGACGTCCGCGTGCAGATCCAGGACACGATCGAGGGCCGCGAAATCGATGGTGCCTTCGGGGGTCTCTTCCAGCCCGATTGTCATGTATTCGGCGCCCATCGATGCGATCACCGGGACGCACGATCGCGGGGCTGCCACGGTGACGAGGCCGGCGCCCGCGCGAAGCGCGCCCAGGGCGGCCAGGTGTGCGGCGCCTGTCTTGCCCATCGATCCGGCCACGATCAGGACCCGGCCGAAGTCCCCTTTGTGCGATTCCGGCGCGCGCACGTTCACCAGTTCGCGCATCCGCTCGCGCGTGAGCAGCTCGACGTAGGGGCCGTCGACCTCGTCGAGCAGAGGCAGGGGGATGCCGATATCGGCGATCACCAGGTCTCCCGCGTGCTTGTCGGCGGGCGGAAGCACCAGGGGGATTTTCGGCGCGGCCAGCGTCACCGTCATTGCGGCGACGATCGCCTGGCCATTGGTCTCGTGTGAATCGGCCGACAGCCCCGTGGGCAGGTCGATGGAGACCACCGGTACCGCGAGATCGTTCACGTCGGCGACGACCGTCTCGAGCAGTCCGGTCAGCGGGCCGTGGAAGCCGGTGCCGAGCATCGCGTCGACCAGCAGGTCGCACTCCGACACTTCGCTGAAATGCAGCTCCCACTCCTGCGCGTTCGTCACTTCGACAACGGTCAGCCCGATCCGGCCGAGTATCTCGAGATTGGTGCGCGCATCACCCCGGACGTCGCTGACGCTGCCGAGAAGAAAGACGATCGTCTCGATACCGCGCTGCACCAGGGTCCGTGCGACGACGAAGCCGTCACCGCCGTTGTTGCCGCGACCGCACAGCACACCGACGCGGCTCTGCGTGATCCCATCGAACGCCGCCTCCATGGCCGCGACCGCCTGGCGGCCTGCATTCTCCATGAGCACGACGGACGGAATGCCGATCTCGTCGATCGTCCGGCGATCCGCCTCCCGCATCTGCTGGGTGTTGAGCACGCGCATCCGGCTGAGCGTATCCCCTGTGCTAGACTGCGTCAAACACGCCAGCTTCTTCACGTGGAAAGGGTTCTCGACGCAAATGGGACTTCGCGGAGCGGTGTACGTCAACGGCACGATCCGACCGGCCGCCGAGGCCGTCGTCCCCGTGTACGACCATGGATTCCTGTATGGCGAGGGAGTCTACGAGACGCTGCGGACCTATAACCGGGTGCCCTTTCTGTACGATCGCCACATCACGCGTCTGCGCGCGTCGGCGGAGCGTCTACACCTCGGTGTATCCTTCAGCGACAGCGACCTTGCGACATGGATCGACGACACCGTCGCGGCCGCCGGCGAGATGCGTGAAGCTTATATCCGCATCCTCTTCACCCGCGGTGTCGGCGAGTTGAACTACGATCCGCGCTCCACACCGAATCCCACGACGGTGATCATCGTCAAACCGTTGGAGGAGCCGGCGGCGCGCGTGTTCGACGACGGCATCAACATCTGTCTCGTCCCGATCCTTCGCAATCATCCGGGTTCGGTGAACCCGCTGATCAAGGCCAACAACCTGCTCAACAATGCGCTGGCCATGCAGGAGGCGAACCGCCGCGGCGGCGAAGAGGGTCTGATGTGCAACTACCGCGGAGAGCTCTCGGAGTGCTCACAGGCAAACTTCTTCATGGTCCGTGACGGGGTCGTGCTCACCCCGCAATCCGAAGCGGGCCTGCTCGAAGGCATCACGCGCGCGTTTTTGTTTGAGATCGGCCAGGATGCGTCGATCGAGGTGCGCGAGGCCGTCCTGCACCCGAAGGACCTCGAAACCGCGAACGAGGCGTTCATCACCAGCACCACGCGCGAGCTGAGCCCGGTCACGAAGATCGACGGCACGCCGGTTGGCACCGGGACGGTCGGCGAGATCACCAGGCGGATGCTGGACGGATACCGAAGGCGAGCGCAGGAACTTACTTCAGCCGCAGGAGCCGCGCGGCGCTAGCCGGGTCGCCCGACCATCCCCGAGGAAAACTAGACAACCGGTCCTAACACGGGGCGCACCAAGGCCACAACGGGCACAAAGAATACTGAATTCTGTTCGTGGTTTTCTCCTGGTGCGCTTAGTGGTCGTAGTGGGCGTGGTGTCCGGAAGCCGTGGGCCGTTCCAGCAGTTCAGGAACAGAATCAGCCGACCGTCTCGGCATACGCCTCGATCGGTGGACACGCGCAGATCAAGTTCCGGTCGCCGTACGGATTGTCGACCCGCGAGACCGCCGGCCAGAACTTGTTGGCCTTCACGAATGGAAGCGGATAGGCGGCCTGCTCGCGGGTGTACGGATGCGACCACGTGTCCGACGTGACCTCCTCCGCGGTGTGCGGAGCATTTTTGAGGACGTTGTCTTTTGGATCCGCCTTCCCGTCGACGATCGCCTGGATCTCTGTCCGGATCGCGATCAACGCGTCACAGAACCGGTCCAGTTCATCTTTCGACTCGCTCTCGGTCGGCTCGATCATCATCGTCCCGGCGACCGGAAACGACACCGTCGGCGCATGGAAGCCGTAGTCCATGAGCCGTTTCGCGACGTCGGACTCGTCCACCGAGGCGCCGGCCGCGTGTTTGAAGGGCCGCAGGTCGAAGATCATCTCGTGCGCGACGCGGCCGTTGTGGTTCGCATACAGCACGTCGTAGTGCCCCTGTAGCCGCGCCTTCAGGTAATTCGCGTTCAGGATCGCGACGCGTGTCGCGTTCGTCATGCCCTCCGTCCCGAGCATGCGGATGTAGCCATACGAGATCAGGAGGATGCTGGCGCTGCCCCAGGGGGCGGCCGAAATCGCCGGGCTCGTCCTGTCGGCATGGATCAATGCTCGCGGAGCCCCACCCTCGCTCCGGCCGCAGGCGCCGACGACCGGATGCCCTGGGAGGTACGGCGCCAGGTGTGTCGCCACTCCGATCGGGCCCATGCCGGGGCCACCGCCACCGTGCGGAATCGCGAACGTCTTGTGCAGGTTCAGGTGGCAGACGTCGGCACCGATCGCGGCGGGACTGGTGAGACCGACCTGCGCGTTCATGTTCGCGCCGTCCATGTAGACCTGCCCGCCGTGCTCGTGCACGATCGCGCAGATCTCCTTGATGTCCTCCTCGAACACGCCGTGGGTCGACGGGTAGGTGACCATCAGGGCCGCCAGCGTGTCTTTGTACTGGTCGGCCCTGGCGCGAAGATCCTCGAGCTCGACGTTGCCGTTGCTGTCGCACTTGGTGACGACCACCTTTAGCCCCGCCATGCTGGCGCTCGCCGGATTGGTGCCGTGCGCACTCGACGGGATCAGCACAACCGTCCGTTTCGCATCGCCGCGCTCGCGGTGATATGCACGAATCGCCATCAGCCCGGCGAATTCCCCCTGCGCGCCGGAGTTCGGCTGAAGGGACACGGCGGCGAACCCGGTGATCCGGCAGAGCGCCGCTTCCAGCTCTTGGAAGATCTGCGCGTAACCCCGTGCCTGGTCGAGCGGCGCGAACGGATGCATCCGCGCGAACTCGGGCCAGCTCACGGGAATCATCTCGGAGGCCGCGTTCAGCTTCATCGTGCAGGATCCGAGCGGAATCATCGACGTGTCGAGACCGACGTCCTTGCGCTCGAGGCTCTTGATGTATCGCATCATCCTGGTCTCGGA
>JACDBQ010000389.1 GCA_013694845.1 Acidobacteriota bacterium | reverse complement strand
CACGTGATCGACGTCGATGCCCCGCTCAGCGAGCAGTTCTTCGACGTCGCGGTGGGACAGTCCGTAGCGCAGGTACCAGCGCACCGCCACTGTGATCACTTCTGGTGGGAAACGGAACCCGGCGAAGACGGATCGCGGTAGCGGTGTGCGGACACGACGACGGCGCATCAACCCACCCTGCCCGACCTGCGATCCGTCAACGCAACAGCGCCCCTCAAGATCACCGGAAGGGTACGACCCCTCCGGCCATCCACAGACATCCGATCTTGCTAACTGTCAAGCCGCGAGGGGATCGAGTTGCGCGGCATGGGTCGGGAAGGCCTTATCGATGTCGAAGGTTTGGCCGGTCTGCAGGCAGTGATAGAGGCAGCCGAGAAACCGGTTGAACAGGTTGCGCATCGCGGCGGTGTGCTTGTCGCCGGCCGCACGACGGCGGTCGTAATGTCGTTTCACCTGCGGCGACGGTAGCGCTCCGAAGATCCAGACATAGCCGGCCGCGGCGAGCCGCTGGTTTTTGACCTTGCGGTGATGCACGACGATGCTCTTGCCGGGCGCGACTGATCGGTGCTGATCCGGCGTAGGACTTCAAGCCTCGGGCGTCGCGGAACCGGGAGCGGTCATCGCCGGAATCCACGCCGCTCCCCGACGCGCCAGCGATGCAGAAACGGCCGCCACGATCGCGGGCGGTGCGTTCTCCTTCGAGCCTGAATCAAAGGGCGGGTCGGGGTCGTACTCAATCCCGAGCTGCACTGCGCGTGCAACATCGTCGCCATGAATGCGTTGGACCACACGAAGCGCCATATCAATTCCGGACGACACGCCCGCGGCGGTGATGATCCTGCCGGTATCCACGACTCGCTCGGGAACGACCGTGGTGCCGAAGGTCGCGAGCAGATCGCGAGCCAGCCAATGCGTGGTCGCTGGTAGACCGTCGAGCAGACCGGCAGCGGCAAGCAGCAACGACCCCGTGCAGACCGAGGTCGTCAAACGCGCCTGCTCGTGCACCCGGCGCAGCCAGTCGAGCAGTGGCTCGTGCTGAAAGAGGTCATGAAAAGAAGTGAGGCTGCCGGGAACGACAACAATCTCGGGAGCGGCGACCTGATCAAGAGATAGCTGGGCGATGATCGTGCACCGCGGTGAGTCGCTGGTGATCGGGCCCGCGCGTTCGGCAACGAAAACCGGCTCGGCTGCGGGCATGGACGCCAGCACCTGGAACGGTCCGATGGCGTCAAGCGGGGTGAACCCGTCGTAGAGCAGGAACGCAACCTGCACGTGTCCTCCTGGCAGCGGTGGCTCTTCAGACCACGTGGTCCAGTGCCGGCCGAAACCGGGCGCGATACTGCGCCGGGCTCACGCCCAGGCGGCGGTGAAAGGCTCGGCGCATCGTCTCCGGCGTCCCGAAACCGCAATGCGCGGCGACAACCTCGATCGTGGCGAGGTCCTCAGCCAATTCCTGGCGAGCGATCTCGACGCGGGCCAACTCGACGAAAGCAGCAGGAGTCGCTCCGACCTCGCGATGAAACGCGCGCGCGAAATTGCGCGGGCTCATGCACACCCGCTCGGCGAGAGACTCCACACGCAGATCGCCAGACAGGTTCTCTGCGATCCAGGCCTGCAGCTCCCGCAGCGGCCTGCGTTCTGCCCGCTGGGCGGTCAGTTGAGCGCTGAACTGGGACTGGCCTCCGGGACGCTGCAGAAAAAGCACCATCCAGCGAGCGATCTGCAACGCGACATCGCGCCCGAGATCCTCCTCCACCAGTGCCAGTGCCATGTCCATCCCGGCCGTCACTCCGGCCGACGTCCACACGTGATCATCACGGACGAAGATCGAATCCCGTTCAACCCTGACCTGCGGGTAGCGACTCGCGAGCTCATCGCAGTACGCCCAGTGAGTCGTGGCACGTCGACCATCGAGCACCCCCGCGCGGGCCAGCAGCAGCGCCCCGTTGCATACCGACGCGACGCGACGTGAGCGTGCCGCCGCCAGACGAAGCCATGCGATAAGGCGCTCGTCCTCCTCGGACTTGGCGACGCCGAAACCACCGGCCACCATCAGCGTGTCAATCGGGCCCTGGCACTGTGCAATGACACCTGCCGGACTGAGACTTAGCCCGCTGGAAGAGCGAAACAGCGCCTGCTCGCTCGCCACGATCTCTATCGCGTAGGCCCCATCCACGATCCGGCTCGCACCGTCCAAGACTTCGAGCGGGCCAACGACGTCAAGTGCCTGGAGATCAGGAAAAGTCAGCATCACAACCCGACGGCACCTGCTGCCCGCGACCATGACCCAACTGTTGACGAGCCTCTGCCTGTCCACAATGACAAATAACAGACGAATCCTGCCATGACACGCGCGGGGCCACCGTGCGCGGCCAGGGCGACCGGCACGCCTTCGTCCAGAACCTTCGCCGCGGCCACTACGAACTCAGTATCGACGCCGATCCCCGACACCTGCTCGCCGCCGCGTTCACGGCTGACCTGCGAGCACGGTACCTGCCGGCCTGAACGAAAAGCGCGACAAGCCGGGATCCACTTCAACTAGCTTGAACCGGCAAGCTTGGTCCGCGCAATGTCGCAGCTGGGGAGCGAGCACGATGAGCACCGAACCCGCGAGTGCGGACGAGTCGATCGTCAACCATCACGCCGGTCATGCCGGTTGCGCTGGGCTGACTGGCCTGCTGGCCGGGTTGGTGATGCTGTTCTTCGGGCGCTCGGCCGCGCGGCTCGTCGTCGACCTCGCCAGAGTGTTGGCGGCCGACCGGGTCGTGGACCTCGGCTGCGGACCGGGCACCGCAGCCCGCCGGGCTGCCCGTACCGGAGCGCAGGTCACCGGCGTGGACC
>JACDBQ010000385.1 GCA_013694845.1 Acidobacteriota bacterium | reverse complement strand
GTCGGACGGTCCCCGAGGGCGAGGATGCCATCGATCGGCGCGGTTCGCACCGCCGTGTGAATCTCTTCGAGTGATGCGTGCTCGTCGTAGAACCGGACCGCGATCGCCCCATCCCGCCACGGGTCGTCAAGGTTGTGGCAACGGTCTGTCGCAAGCACGAGCTCCACACCCAGACGATCGGCGGCTTCCGTGAACGAACGCAGCTGGTACCCGGTCGTAGCCGAGAGCAGAAGAACCCGCGACCCATCGACACTCGTCATCGTCATATCAGAGCCACCTGCTCCGTGGTGGGCTCCGCTCAACAGTACCAAGGTTCCGTCAGATAGGGAATCGACGCCCGCGCGGGGAGCACCGGCAGCCGGCGGCGCGCGAGCGCCGGCTCACCCGCGCCAACGGCAAGCTCCCAGACCTGCGCGAATACATCCTCCCTGGCGGCGTTGGGCCGCACGCCCACGATCCTGGAGATGCCCAGCTGCAGCGCGTCGACCGCAGGAGCCGGGTGACGCCACGGGTATGTCAGGGACAGGGGATCAAACGCCCGGACCAGGCTACGCACGTCGTGGAGCTCGAGCAGACGCGATTTCTCCGTAACCAGCAGGCGGATCGCGAGCTGGATCGGGGCCACGTGCTCGACCAGGCCAAGGTTGTCGATCGCCTGCAGGAATTCCCCATACGATGCGATCGTCGTCCACGGCGTGAAGGCGACGAATGTCGGGGACAACGGGAGGTCGACCTGGGCGCAGAGCGCGACGGCCCGCTCGAAGTCCGCGCGCGTGTGGCCTTTGTCCAGGTACCCGAGGACACGATCGTCCACGGCCTCGACGGCTGTGGTCACGAAGGCGCAACCGGTGGCGTGCAACTGTTCGAGCGCGTCGGCATGCTTCAGGAGGTGCTCGACCTTGATGGTCACGTCGTAGGTCGCCTGCGGACACTCCTGCGCGAAACGTTCCATGACCTCGCGCGCGTGCCTGATCCCGTTGAAGAAGTCCGGATCACCGAACGTGATGTGCGTGGCGCCGGCCCCGATCTGTCCGCGGACGTCGGCGAGGACCACATCCGGTGAGACCACGCGGAAGCGGCCGTTGTAGACCGGAACGATCGGACAATGACGGCACAGATGTTTACAGCCGCGACTGGCCTCTGTGTATCCCACGACCCGCCGGGCCGGTCCATCCTGGAGCGCGGCGTAGCGCGACAGCGGCGGCAGGCCCTCTCGTGCCGGAACCTTGAAAGCGAGGCGGGGCATCGCCGGAGACTCAGCGCTCAGTGCTCGGTGTTCGGCGCTCGGTGCTGGGTTCGGCGGCGCTTCACCGCCGACGCCCTGGAGCAGGCGGACAATGTCCACCAGCTGCTGTTCGAACTCGCCGCCGAGAACGTCGTGGATGCCGCGCGCGCGCAGCAGCTCGTCGTTCAGCGGTGCATAAAGGCCGTAGGCAACGAGCCGCGCCTCCGGGTTCAGCGAGCGAACGCGGTCGATGACCGGCAGGGCCAGCCGGGTTGCCGTGTGCATCGGCAGGAAGAAAGCGGCGAGCGATGCAGCGCGCACGGCATCCTGCGGCAGACGGTCTCTCGAGAGATCGGCACACACCACCTCCAATCCAGCCTCGCGCAGCCACGCCGCCGGAGAGGCGAGCCCAAATGACTGCCGCCCCATGTCGTATGTGGAGATGAGGAGGACCTGCACCACTCGATAGTGTCACAGCACGGGGCGGAGACGCTCGGGGCGTCGGTGGCAGCCCGAGTTGCCTTGGAAACATATATGCCATATTATTTCTCCAGAAAGCAGGATGCCATGAGCCCGGTCACCTCTCGGGACGTTTCCCTCGCGGCCGATGGGATGGTCGTGACCAAGGCCGCCTTGCGGGCTGCCGTCCATCTGGGTTTGTCGAACCGCGCCCTGAGCCGGATCCTGGGTTTGTCGGAAGCCAGTGTTTCGAGGATGGGCTCGGGTGGCTACACACTCGCACCGCGAGACAAGTCGTTCGACCTCGCGGTGCTCTTCGTCAGGCTGTTCCGCTCGCTCGACGCGATCGTCGGCGGGGACGAATCCGCGGCTCGTGCGTGGATCGTGTCTCACAACCTGGCACTGGCTGGCATTCCAGCACAACTCATCGAGTCGCTCCCGGGGCTGGTCAACGTCGTTGGGTATCTGGACTCCCGCCGCGCTCTCATCTAAGCGTCGGCGCCTCGCCGGCCCGTGCTGGCGAATCGTTGAAGCGCAACACCGGATCTCAACCCTCAAGCTGGTCGATACCCTGGCGGAGCAGGCCCGCCTCGAGCAGCTGCTGGACCTCAGTAAGCCGCCGGTCCCTCCGGAATGCTCCGGGCTTCATTACCTGCTCTCGACGCCTTTTCGCTACGGTGCACCCTATCCACACGGGTCTCGATTTCGCCGCCCGGGGCTGACCGCTGGTGTGTTCTACGCATCGGCGAAGCCCGCCACCGCCGTCGCTGAAGCCGCGTTTCATCGGCTGCTGTTCTTTGCCGACTCGCCGGCTACGTCGTGGCCCGACAACCCGGGCGAGTACACCGCCTTTTCGGTGCGCTACAGCACCAAGGCGGGGCTGGAC
>JACDBQ010000365.1 GCA_013694845.1 Acidobacteriota bacterium | reverse complement strand
CCGAACTCGGCGGAGAAGTTGTTGGTCGAGACCCGGAACTCCTGGATCGTGTCGACGTTCGGATTGACCGCGACCCGTCCCGCTGTGAACTGGTCGTTGTTGTCGGTGCCGTCGAGCAGAAAATTGTTGGCCCGGTTGCGCTGGCCGTTGACGAAGGCGCTGTTGCCGCCGGCTGACCCGCCGAGGACCGCGTTGCCGGGATTGCTGGTCGCCCCGGGCTGCAGCTCGATCAGCTGCATGACGTTGCGGCCGTTGAGCGGCAGTTCGCTGACCCGCTTCTCGTCGACCAGATTCGAGATGCGCCCCTCCTCCGTGTTCACCAGGCTGGCCTGCGACGAGACGTTCACCGTCTCGGATAGTTGTCCGACGGAGAGCTCGAAGTCCGCGCGCACCGTGTCCCCCACGGTAAGCAGCACGTCCGACTGCGAAACGGTCTTGAACCCCTGAACCTCGGCTTTCACCTCGTAGGTGCCCCGGGGCAGGCTGGTCAGCCGATACAGGCCCTCGGTGTTGGAGACTGTCGTCCGGACCTCATTGGTGGCGACATTGCGAGCCGTGATGGTCGCCCCCGGAAGGATGGCGCCGCTCGTATCCTTGACCAGGCCCGTCAAGCTCGCACTGGCAGACTGTGCGAGTACGGACCCACCCCACAGCAGGGTGAACAGCAGTACAAAGCGGGTGACTCTCATGACTTCCTCCTGGACGGCGAGTGAGACCGAGGACCTCAGGGCCCAATAGTCACATTCAAGTGACGAAATGGTAATCGAGAAGCGCGGGAATGACTAGTCTCGGGGACGGTCGTGTGCGACGTCAGCGTGTGCCCGGGCCGCCCGCCGGTTGGCTGCACCGGCTTCATCTTCGGCGGAGCCCGACTATAGCGGACCCCGACCATATGTGATAGCGTCCACCCGCTTGCCGGTCCCGTACAGCTGTGCGCGACGCGATTCAGCCTCCGACGGCTTGAACCGGACCGAACGAGCAGAGGAGACGCTATGAAAGTTTCGGGAATTCCCGTGCTCGTGTTCGCGCTGGTCCTGGGCACGTGGACCACAGCCTCGACGCAGACGCCTTCCGCGCCTGCCGCGCCTGCCGGCGCAACCGATCTCTACCACGTGCAGTTCACCAAGGCAGCCCCGGGGCAGGCTGCGGCGCTCAGCAAGGCGCTCATGCAGCCGGACCCCACCACGCCGATGCCTGACCATTTCGTCGTGCTTCGTCACCAGGAAGGGGACGACTGGGATTATGCGCTCATTCAACACCTCGGCCCGAAAGCGGAAGTGACTGCCGCGGCGCCTCCGCCCAATCCTGCGCGCGACCTGCGCGCCTGGCACGACGACACGTTCGTCAGCGGGCCGTCGTGGGCTGAATTCACCAAGCAGATGGGCACGAGCACCGGGGGCGTGTATGCGGTCGGCGTTCATCGGGTGGTGCCGGGCCATCGCGACCAGCTCCTGGCCGCGCTGAACCAGCCGGCGCCCGCGACATCGAAGATCCAGACGGGGACCCTGGTGTTCAACCATGTCGAGGGGGGCAACTGGACGTTCCTGTCAATTACCCGCTACAACTCCTGGCAGGACTTCGCCACGGAGCGAGCGGCGGCCGCGACCGGCACGGGAACGGAAGCGGGAGGCTGGGCCGACGTCCGGCAACACACCTCGTTTCATCGCGACACGATTGCGGACCGCATGAGTCCGGTGAAGTAGGGTAGTGCCGCCGGTGCGCTCCTCAATCGGTCCCAACCCTGAGAGTCTGCGCTCATCCGGCCTTCGTTGAGCACCCGCGGCGGGGAGGTGCAGACACGCTGCACCTCCCCGTCGCGGGCAATGAGATCGTAGATGCGGGTTCAGGCCAGGCGTGATGCACGCGCGCCGTGTCACTGCTTTTTCAGCTCCTCGAACCAATTCAGGACGACCCGCACTTCGCGTGCCTCGCCTGTCCCTCCAAGGACGACCAGCAGCCGTTTTCCGTCAGGCATCACCTCGTAATTGCGGACCCCCGTGGGCGTCGATCCCACGACCCCCTCACGTGAGATCCGGTCCCCCTCCCGAAAGGTGAAGACCGGCTCGGCGGTGATGCGGAACGAGACGAACTCAGGTTGGCTCGGTGTTGTGAACAGCTCTCGGCCATCAGTCGCCCACACCGGATGAATACCCGCCCTGATCTGGTGCTTCGCGCCCGTCGCCGGAAACGGCTCGACGAACACGACGAGGTCACCGAAGCGCGGGATCTCGTAATACGCGATCCATCGTCCATCCGGGGAAAAGACACCGCCGATACGCCCGCTGCCACCGCTTGAACCTGCCAGCGATCTGATCGTCCGGTCCGCCAGGGAAAGGATGCTGAGTTCCGGCCTCTGGGTCACGGACGTCAAGAGCAACCACCGCCCGTCCGGCGACCAGCTATCCGGGACATGAAGAGTACCCGGCGCCGGAGTCGTGAGACGCGCCGCCGTTCCCGAACCGTCCGCGCTCTGGACGAACAGTCCGGCATCGCCGTCGCGGTCCGACTGGAAAACGACCTGCCGCCCGTCGGGTGACCACACTGGAAAGCGGTTGCGGCCGCCGAATGTCAGACGCCGCAACGCGCTCGAACCGGACAGGTCGTAGATCCAGATATCCGCGGTGCTCTCACCGAGATTTCCGAGCGCGATGCGGGTCCCATCAGGCGCCAGGCGCGGCGTTTCATAACCGCCCGGCGGGACGTCCACCACGGCAGTCGCTCCAGATCGGTCGAGGAAGCCCAGACGACGGTCCGTGACGGCCAGAGAGAGTGGCCCGGGCACGTAGGCGAGCGTCCCGTTCCTCGACACATCGAACTGCGCTGCGCCGGTGACCGTGCTGCGGCGCACCCCTTGAATGACCGCGGTGGCCGGGCCCCTCAGCGCCAGGGCCGCAATATCGAACGGCACGGCGTAGACCGCGCCGCCGACGGCGTAGAGCAGGTGACCGGTTGAGACATACTGCGCGTCGCTGCCTCCGTCGATCACCACCTTACGCTCACCGGACGTGGGCGAAAACGCGATCACACGCCCCTTGTCCCAGCGCGTTTCGGACGGGCCTGACACCACGGTCAAGAGGATCCAGTCACCATTCGGCAGCGGGCGCGGCCCCTGGGCGCTCTCGTCAGCGCCTACCGTGACGATGGTTTCCGGCTCCCCTCCGTCCGCCGGATCCGGACGACCCCGGCGGCACCCAGGCCGACCAGAATGCCGCGCTCGCTCCAGTGAATGCCCCAGGGTGCGGTGATCGTGGCCAGCGTCCGGGGGGTGCCGCCCGCAACCGCAATCCTTCTAAGCGCACCATCGCTGAAGTACGCGATGTGGTCGCCGTCAGGCGAGAAGACCGGGTTGACGATCGCCCCAGAATTCTCCGACCCGGCAATCGCTTTCGAGTCGAGACTGCCGACCGGCCGCAGGTGCAGCTGGCGGTCTGCGACGTAGGCGATCCTCTGGCCATCCGGGGAGATGGTGACGACGTGCCGTCCCGTGTTGGTGAACTGCCTCTCGCCGAGCGGGACGATAAAGCGCACGACCGGCGGCATCGGAGACGACGGCCGAAGAAACCACCACGCCGCCGCGCCGGCGACGAGGGCCCCGCCGATGGCTGCGGCGGCGAGGGCCGGAACGAGCCATCGGCGCAGGGGATCTAAAGCGAGGGTGACCCGTGGTGCGTCGCTGTCAGGCGCGGGCGCCTCGTCGAGCTCGAGCCGCGCGTCCGACATGTCCGCGAGCCGCTGTCGTGGATCCTTCTGAAGGCAGCGCCGCAGCACCCGCCGGATCGCGGCCGGCGTGTCGGCGGGCAACGCCGACCAGTCCGGGTCCTTCGTCAGGATGAACGCCAGCGTGTCGGAGACTTCGCTGCCTTCGAACACGCGCCGGCCGGTCAGCATCTCGAACAGCACGGCGCCGAACGCCCAGACGTCAGCCCGCTTGTCGACCGCCTTGCCGCGCGCCTGCTCGGGCGCCATGTACGCGGCGGTCCCGAGAATGACCCCGAGTTGCGTGGCAGGGCTGGTGATCGTCGGCGACGTGAGGGCCGACGGCGATGAGCCGGCCGAGGGGTCCACGAGCCTCGCCAGCCCGAAGTCGAGGACCTTGACCGTCCCGTCGTCTCGGACCTTCACGTTCGCCGGTTTCAGATCGCGATGGACGATGCCCTGCTCGTGCGCGCACGCGAGCGCCTCGGCGATCTGCCGCGCGATCGCGCACGCGTCGTCAAGCGGTAGCGCCCCGCGCGCGATCCGCTCGGACAGGTCGTCTCCTTCCACCCATCACCAGCGCTCGCAGCGGTGGACCCGCAGGCCATTGGCCTGCTCGCTCCCCTTCACTGGTCGAGACGGGTGGACCGGGTGCTTCCTCGACCCCGTAGATGTCCGCGATGTTCGGGTGATTGAGCGAGGCCAGCACCTGGGCCTCGCGATCGAACCGCGTAATCCGCTCGCGGTCCGCGGCTAAGAGCGGCGGCAGGATCTTGATCGCAACATCGCGATTCAGCCGCGGGTCGCGGGCCCGATAAACTTCACCCATGCCGCCGGCGCCGAGGAGCGCGATCACTTCATAGGAGCCGAGCCGCGTTCCCGGAGGCAGGTTCACGCGGGGCAGTTTATCTGATCGCGGATTGGGGACTGCGGACTGCGGATTGGGGGACTGGGGAGTGCGGATGGATTGCCGCACGCGAGCGCTTTGGCTGTTCGCGCTTGCGTGCGGCGCGACTCCGGCGCTTACGGGTTCCGGACGATCCAGACCCCGGCGCTTGCCTGGCTGGTGCCCACGACCAGCCTGGTGCCATCGGGCCGAACGTCGCTCAACGCGAAAGCCAATCCGCCCCGGATCGCGGGAAGCTGCAACATACCCGTCGACGCGGACCAGAAGTATGCGGTGAAGTCTCCGCGCGATGTCGTGCTCGTCCCGACCACCTCACCCTCCGCGTTGATGTCAACCGCCGAGCTGTACTGCCCACCCAGCGTCTCGAGCTGGGTCACCGCGCCCGAGGCAGACCAGATGACCGCGCGCTGGCATCCATCGACCGCGGGACAGGCAATCGCCACCGTACCCGCAAGATCGCCGCTCTCATTGGCTCCGCGCACACTGCCGGGGCGGGTATCGACTTGCTGGACCTGCCGCTGTCCATCGATGACCACCCAGCGCACCGGCACATGGGTTTGCTGAGAACCACGCGCGGCGCGGCCGCCTATGATGTTGCCGTCACCCGTGACGGCGTAGGCCGTCGCAGATCCCCCTTCTTCGAGCGGAGGCAGAAACTCTGTGCAGGACCCCGGCGAGTACCATGCCGCCGCCTGACCGCCGACGACCCATCCGACAATGATCTGGCCGTTCGCGCTGATGGCATGCGTCTCTCCGACATCGCTGTCGCAGCCGAGCAAACTAGATCCGCCTGCGGCGGGCCAGTAGACGGGGCGGCGGGGAGACGAGGCGGCGAACCCGGCGACGTTGCCAAAGTTGTCGATGCCGCGGGCGGCTGCGCTACCCGGATAGGGCACCGGAGCGGGCAGCGCACTGATCACCCACGTGCCGTTCTGCTGCGTCCACTTGACAGCGTAGAGGAGGCCCGCGCGATCGAAGCTCCGGCCGACGATCACCGTGCCGGCGTCGTTGATTCCGTTGGCTTCGGCGTTACTGCCGAGTGAAGGCAGTTTGATGTAGGTGGCGAACGAAGCCGGGCCTTTCGTGGGCTTCTGGACGCCGGCGGCGCGGCCGACATACTCGGGTCCGAGACCCAGGAGCGGCAGAGCCGCGAGACACCCGATAGCCGTTGCAACTGCGATTCTCGTGTTCATATGACAATCTCCCAGTAGTGAAGTCGCGGAATGCTACCGGGGATGTCCTTTTCCACATCCAGACTTTGGCGTCACTTGGATGTGACTGGGTAAATGGTTGTATCTGTTGCATTTGCGCGGTGACCTGACCCGTTCATCGAACCTGCCTATGGCCCGCAACGAGCGGCGAGGGGGCGTCTCGATCAGAAAACGAATTTGAGCCCGAACTGCATCTGGCGCGGCGAGCTCACGGTCGAGAGGATCGTGCCGAAATCCGCGCTGCCCAGGTCTGCATTCGGCAGGCCGTAGGACGGGTGGTTGGTGGCGTTGAACATCTCCCAGCGGAGCTGCAGCCGTCGAGCCCGTCCGACCCGAAAGTCACGGGTCAGAGCGGCATCGACACTGAAGTATCCCGGCCCTCGGAGCGAGTTGCGCCCGAGGTTGCCGTAGCGGTAGGTCCCATCCGGGTTCTGCGGCACCGCGAATGCCGCTGAATCGACCCACGCGTCAGTGGTCGGGTGGGGCAGTCTGGGATTGCCGATGACATCAGGTCGCCACGCGCTGCTGCCTGGAGTGACCCCCAACCGATTCGTCGGATCGACGATGGTGACGTCGAATGGGGCGCCGGACTGGATCGAGACGATCCCGGAGACCTGCCAGCCGCTGAAGATGTTCCCGAGCAGGTCACCACCGGCGAACCACCGGCGTTCGTTACCGAACGGCAGATCGAGCAGCGCGTGCGCAACCAGCCGATGCCGCCGGTCGAAACCCGAGTTGCCGCGGTCGCCACGAATGTTGCGCCGGTCCTGGCTGATCACGTTGCCTTCGGCACCAGACGGTTCGGTGACGTCATCAATCGAATGGCCCCACGTGTACGACAGCGAGCCCTGGGTGCCGTGGCTCAGACGTTTGTCGATGGTGGTTTGCAGGCCATGGTAGCTACCGGCGCCGGACGACTCGGTAACCATGATCGCGCCTAGGGACGGGATCATGCGCCGCTCGCGTTCGCTACCCGGGTCCCCGGGCCCCGCAGCGTTGATGTTGGACACGCGCTGGAGGTGGCGCGACGACGACCCAACGTAGGCGGTCGTCACCACCCACGACCGGGCCAGCTGCCGCTGGACGCTGACGTTCCATTGCGAGATCGTCGGCGACGTGAAATCGCTGCTCCAGAGACTCCACGCGAGATTCGGCGGCATCTCCGTGGCACTTCCCAGCAGGCTCTCGTCGATCCCGTCGGCGAGCTGGCCGGCTGACCGTGCGGACGTCGACGGCACGGTTACATCGCGCGCATGCGGCCAGTTGTTGAGCAGATACACGGCCGGCCCGAGGCCCTTCGGCGTTCCGTAGAAGATGCCCGCCGCGGCACGGACCGTCCAGAGCGATGCCGGCTGAAAGGCGAGCCCCAGACGTGGCGCCCAGTTGTTGGTGTCGGTCTGAACCAGCGCCCGATCCGACCATGAGCCGCCGCGCTCCCCCGCCCGGATCACCCGGACGTCGGGAAATGCAGACGGGTCGAGCGCGCTCATCCGATTCTGCGTATCGAACCTGGGGCTGGCGAGCTCGTAGCGGATTCCGCCATTGAGGGTCAGGCGCGGGGCGATCCGCCAGTCATCCTGGACGTAGAACATGTAGTCGCGCTCGCGAAGACTGCCGTGCTGAATGGTGCTGAACTGGCGGCTGCTGGTCATTCCGAGCAGAAAATCGCCGAAGCTCGACCCGCTGAATCTGCCGTTGAAGTTGAAGATGCCGCGCGCGAACTGAGCACCGACGCTATCGGACCTGATCCACCGGAGGTCCGTCCCCACCTTCAGCGCATGCGCCCCTTTTGCGATTGACAGGTTGTCGAGCACCTGGAAGGTTCCGGCGGTCTTGTCATTCGGGTTGAACTGGAACTCACCGAGCGGGGCGTAGGACAAGGCGCCGGTGAGATTGATGCGCGACAGCCCCTCGATCGCTCTGGAGCCGCCGACGTGCAGTCCGAAGTCCTCATTCGGGAATCCCGCAGCCAGCGGGCGCTTGTTCGTCCTCAGGCTGTTCACCCCGACCCGCACCTCGTGGACGACCGACGAGCCAAACACATGCGTCTCCGACAGTGCGACGTTGAAGGCGGTGTTGTCATCGCGGGCGAAGTCATTGTTTCCGCCACCGATGCCCGGCGCCGGAAACGGTCCGTGGCGCTCTCCGCTGAAATCCATCCAACTGGCACGGACGAACATCCGATCCCGGGTCGAGAACAGGTGATCGATCCGCCCGTCGTATTGGCGACGAAGCCGCACCTGATTCGGGCTCGACGAATGATTGGCGCGCGTCGTCCCGGCGAAGTTCGCTTCAGGCCAGAGGCGCAGCAACCCGGCTGCAACCGGATCCCAGCGTTCCAGGGGGATGGTATTGGCCGGGAACGCCGTCCCGGTGACCGGATCGCGCACGATGACGACGGTCGGATCGAAGATCCCGCGGCGCTCCGGGCCGGTCGGGACCGTGACCAGGCGGTTTTCAGTCGTGTGGGTGCTGGTCGCTTCCAGGCTGCCAAAGTAGAAGGTGCGGTTCTTTCGAACCGGCCCGCCGAGGGTGCCGCCAAACTGGTTCTGCCGAAGC
>JACDBQ010000358.1 GCA_013694845.1 Acidobacteriota bacterium | reverse complement strand
CGGCCTAAGCCATAGGCCGGGATGCGGGATGCGGGATGCGGGGTGCGGGGTGCGGGATGCGGATTATGGATTGCGGATCGGGATTGTGGATTGGGGATGGGCCCTGCTTCTACTGACCGGACTGGAGCCGCTTCAATTCAGCGATCGCAAGCGCATACTCTGTGTAGTGCCGCTCGCCCTTCTCTTTCACCCACGTCAGGTGTTTGATCGCCTCGTCGTTCTGCCCGATCTGGGCCAGGTGCATCCCAAGATAAGTGTTGGCTTCGGTGCGCTGGCCGTTGTCCTGCGCTTTCCGCAGGAACTCCGTGGCGTTGAGGCGCCCCTGCATGAACTGGACGACAGTAAGCGGCCAGGATCTCGGTAGCAAGACCGATGCGGTGCGCGTCAGCAGCGCCTCTGCCCGCTCCACCAGCCCCAGCCGTCGCGCCGCGATGACACCGATGAATGCGGCGTACGGCGCCGAATCGTCGCCGACACCCGCGCGCTCGATGAAGGTCGTTGCCTCCGGGAGGGCGGCGTCGTACCTTCCCAGCCTCAGCGCCTCGTGAGCACGCGCGTAATGCCAATCCGCCGCCGAGTACAGCTCCTGGACCTGGGCCATCGCCGAATCAGACTGGTCGTATTGCCGCAGCGCCATCGTGGCGAGCGCAACCGCGAACCAAGCGGACGCCGCTTTCGGACTGATCTTCAGCGCCCGGTCGAGCGCGACGATCGCGTCCTGGTATCGTCCGCCGTTGTACAGCGCGCTCCCGAGATAGTACTGGGCAGCGAAACTACCGGGATCCTCCTGCGCGACCTTGACGAGGATCGCAAGCGCCTCGGTCTCCCGTTCTTCCAGTACCAGCAGTCTTCCCTGTGTGATCTGCCCAGCCCGATGTGAGGGATCGAGTGCCAGCGCCCGCTCGACATACGGAGCTGCTTCGCGCGCAACGCCGAGCTCCACGAGCAGCCGTCCCTTCAGTTCCGCCACGTCCGCTTCGTTCATCGCCGCGGTTTCCTGCGGCTGCGCCTCGCTCGCTGCGCCGGCCAGGCCAAGCGCGGGAAACTGGTCGCGTTCGGAATACCGGATGACGTCGTGCTCCAATGCCTCGAGAGTTGTGCCGAACGCCTCGCGCGCAGCCGCTTCGGCCGACGTCGTCGTGGGCAGGAGTTGCAGGTATTTCACGATTTGCCCCTGGCGCTTTCCACCGTCCGCGAGGGTCATGTAATGGACGAACAACCACGATTGGGCGTAAAACATCGCGGTATCAGAGCTCCGGAAGTTTCGCGGGATCGTCGCCCCTGACAGCAGATGGCGAAGCGGGGGCATGCGATCCGAACGCAACGTGTCGATCCGGGACGATGGGGCCTTGCCGACTATTGCGTGACCCTGGTCGTTGACCTCGAAGGTGGAGTAGAACTCGGCGAGCCCTTCGTTCAACCAGAGCGGCACATCGCGGAAGTTCCGCGAGATGACGAAGTGGGTGTACTCGTGAAGTGCCGTTTCAGAGGTCGTCCTGCGATTCGCATGCACCGGCAGCACGAGGTAGTTGCGATCGGCGGACTTGGAGAAGTAGCCGCCGACATTCAGTTGGCGCCTGTGCTTGCCGTCGCGAGGAGCGAACTCGGTGAATGACGGATGGTCCTTGAAAACGACGAGGGTCGTCGGTTCGGGCGCCGATAGGCGGATGCCGGGCATCAGGCTCGCCAGCGCCGCCCGAAACGCAGTAATTTCTCGCCGGGCCCGACGCAAATCACCCTCACGCGCGTTGCCGACGACGTCAAGGCCGGTCCCGGGGAGGGCCTTCCAGTCGCGACTTTGCTTGACGCCGGGGTGCTGAGCACTCGCCGGCTGTGTGGCCACGGCGGTCACACAGCCCAGGCCCACGGCGAGCATCGCGACCGTCATCGTCACGCGGCGCATTCGGTCCGCCAAAGACTCAGCCGTGTCGAACATCGGCTGTGCGCGGTACGACGTTAAATCCGGGCATTCGACCTGGCCAGGATGTCCTTGATCTCGGCGGCATCGAGCGATTCCTGCTCGAGGAGCTGCTCGGCCATCAACCGGACTGCCGCCTTGTTCTTGTTGATGATCCAGGTGGCGTGGTCGTACGCGTTCATGACGAGGGTACGGATTTCCTCGTCGACACGCTGCGCCGTGGCCTCGCTGACCGTGTGGTGCTTGTCTGCCTCGAACGCGTTCCCCGGCTTGCGGAATGCCAGCGGGCCGAGCGGTGACATGCCGAACTCGCACACCATGTGCTGCGCGATGTCGGTCGCGCGCTCGATGTCGTTCGAGGCCCCGCTCGTCATGTGGTTCATGAAGATCTCCTCGGCGACGCGGCCACCCATCAGCACGGCGATCTGGGTCTCGAGATAGCTCTTGGTGTAAGTGTGTCGGTCGGCCTCGGGCAGCTGCATCGTGACACCCATGGCGCGGCCCCGCGGAATGATCGTGACCTTGTGCAGCGGATCCGCGTTCGGAAGCAGGGCGGCGATGACCGCGTGGCCGGCCTCGTGATAAGCGCAGTTGGCTCGATCCATCTCGCTGAGGACGACGGATCGGCGTTCGACGCCCATCATGACCTTGTCGCGTGCTTCCTGCAGGTCACTATTGGTGACCGTAGCGCGTCCGGCGCGCCCCGCCAGCAGGGCGGCCTCGTTCACCAGGTTGGCGAGATCGGCGCCAGAAAAGCCGGGCGTGCCCCGCGCGATCGAGCGCAGATCGACCACTGGCGCCATCGTGATCTTGCGCGCGTGCACGCCGAGGATGGCTTCGCGTCCCTTGATGTCGGGATTGCCGACGGTCACGTGCCGGTCGAACCGGCCGGGACGGAGCAGGGCAGGGTCCAGAATGTCCTGCCGGTTTGTCGCTGCGATGACGACGATCCCGCGCTGCGTTTCGAAGCCGTCCATCTCCACCAGCAGCTGGTTGAGCGTCTGCTCGCGTTCTTCGTGGCTGAGGGAGCTCCCGCCACGGCTGCGGCCGACCGCATCGAGCTCGTCGATGAAGACGATGCACGATGGATGGCGGCGAGCTTCCTTGAAAAGGCGCCGCACCCGCGACGCGCCGACCCCGGCGTACATCTCGACGAAGTCGGACCCGCTTGCGAACAGGAACGGCACGCCGGCTTCACCGGCGATGGATCGCGCGAGCAGAGTCTTGCCCGTTCCCGGGGGGCCGACGAGCAGCACGCCCTTGGGGATCCGCCCACCCAGGGATGAGAACCGTTCCGGCTCGCGAAGAAAGTCAACGATCTCCTTCACTTCGTCCTTCGCCTCGTCCACCCCGGCAACATCCTGGAACGTGACGACGTTGTCTCCGCGGACCGCGACGCGGGTGCGTCCGGACATCGAGGGAATGCGTCCGGCTGTCGTGCGATACACGGTGAAGCAAATGAGACCGAAAAAAGCGAGGCCCGTGACGATGGCGGGATAGTTGAGTTCGTTGGGATCCGGCAGTGCGGTCGCATCGACCCTGATATTGCGCTTCACCATGTCGGTGACGAAAGCCGCGTTGGCGGCGAGGAACTCAGGCGGCGGTACGGTCTTGAGCACCTGCCCGTCCTTGAGCGTGACTTGCAGGTGTCGCTCCTGGAAGGTGACCTGGGTGACGCGTTCCCTTTCGACGTGGTGGAGGAATTCGGAAAATGCGATGGGCGGTGTCGCCGGGGCGCGCGTGATGAGATAGATCGCAACCGGTACCCCTGTGAGTGCGATCAGTGCCAGAGTCAGGATGACGAGTCTTGGGCGCAGGCGTGGTAATTCCACAAGAAGGTCCATTCGCGAAGCGATCCAATCCCGACTCGGCTCGACTACACGGACCTTCGTCCGCATACGCGAAGTGCGTGTCAGCAGCAGATCTAATGAGTGAAGAAGGACACTCCGCTGGGGATTGGAATGTGTTCAGATTCTACAACGGGCGCGGGCCTTTGGTAAGAGCTAATGACAGCAAACCTCTCAGCTCAGCCGTTAGCGTGGCTGGTCCATTTTTATACGGCGTCGGGCGCGGTGCTCGCTTTCGCGGCGACACTGGCAGCGTTCGAAGGGCGCTTCCGAGGTGCGTTCCTCTGCCTGGTGGCGGCGACCGTGGTCGATGCCAGCGACGGGATGTTGGCGCGTTACGTCGGAATCCCGCACGCGACGCCCCGCTTCGATGGCGCGCGTCTCGACGACATCGTCGACTACCTCACCTTCGTGTTCGTGCCGATGGTGATCCTCTATCGCGCAGGGAATCTTCCCGAAGGATGGGGGTTCTGGGTCGCGGCGGCGGTGCTTCTCTCGAGCGGGTACGGCTTTGCGTCGCTCGATGCCAAGACGTCCGACTACTTTTTCACCGGCTTTCCGTCCTATTGGAACATCGTGGCTTTATACCTGCATGCCGCGGGCACGCCCGACCTGTTCAACGCCGTCCTTCTTCTTGCATTGGTCGTGATGGTGTTCGTCAGGATCGGTTACGTCTATCCGTCGCGAACGCCGGTGCTGCGCGGTCTGACCAATCTACTGGGAGTGCTCTGGGCGGCGATGATGCTGGCGGTTGTGTGGCTGTTGCCGTCCGTCCCGAGGGTCGTGTTGGTCGTGTCCTTGTTTTTCCCGGTCTATTACACGGGGCTCTCGTTCTGGCTCCACGCGAAACGTCCACAGTCGATGCCCCGTTAATGCTTGAACCCATTGGACTTCCGTCAAACGGGGCCTGTCCCCGATTTTCGCCTCGAACGGCGAAATCGGGGACAGGCCCCGTTTTGAGGGCAAAACGTTGAAATTGGGGACAGGCCCCTTCCGGGATCGAGTCGTTGGCGTCCTGTTCATCGCGCTTCTGCTGGGAAGCGCGATCGGGCTCACGTGGCTGATGCGGCAGACGTATATCGTGTACAAGCTCCGGCGTGGGGTCGGCGACACCTGGTTCCTCGCGGCGGACGGCAAGCGCTGGTTCCGGCTGGACGAGCATCGTCAGGACGTGCCGCTCACCGACATTCCCAAGCACCTGCGCGATGCGTTCGTCGCCGTCGAGGACCATCGCTTCTATTCGCACCTTGGCGTGGATCCGATCGCGCTCGGCCGGGCCATCATCCGCAACGTATCGACCGGTTCGGCCCAGGGCGCGAGCACCCTGACGCAGCAACTCGCGCGGACCCTCTTCCTGTCCAACCAGAAGACCTACGGCCGGAAAATCCGCGAAGCCGTCCTGGCCTTGAACATCGACTCGCAGCTGACGAAGGACCAGATCCTCGAGCTGTACCTGAACCGCATCTACCTGAGCGCCGGTGTCTACGGGGTCGAGACGATGTCGCGCCACCTGTTTGGACGGCCGTCGAAGACCCTCTCGCTCGCCGAGGCCGCGCTGATCGCGGGTCTCGCGCGCGCGCCGTCGGCCCTGTCGCCCTGGTCGAATCTCGATGGGGCGATTGAGCGCAGCCACGTGGTGCTGACGCGCATGCGCGAGGAGAAATTCATCACTGAGGACCAGGAGCGTGCCGCAAGAGCCACCCGGATACGCATTCGTCCGTATCCCGGTGCCGTCGATCCACGCGGCGGATACGCGAAAGAGACCCTGCGCCAGCAGTTCCGTGATCGATTCGGCGGCGACCATCCGCCGGACTGGGAAGTCCGGACGACTTTCATCCCCGAGCTGCAGGAGGCGGCCGAGCGCGCCGTCGCGGAGGGCCTTCGACGGTTCGGCGAACCGGAACTGCAGGCGGCCCTCGTAGCCGTCGACCCCGAGACCGGCAACATCCTGGCCCTGGTCGGGGGACGCGACTTTCGTCAGTCGCAGTTCAACCGGGCAACGCGAAGCCGCCGTCAGCCGGGCTCCGCGTTCAAGCCGTTCCTCTTCGCGGCAGCGCTCGAGAACGGGTACTCGCCGGTCTCGATGCTCTCCGGTCTCACGAACATCAAGCCCCAGGGCCCGGACGAGTGGGCGCCGCGCAACGCGAGCGGCGAGACGCCGGATGCGGTCACGATTCGTGAGGCCGTGATCGAGTCGAACAATCGCGCGGCTACCGCGCTGCAGCAGCGGATGGGCTCTCGACCGATCCTGCGCCTCGCCTCGGACGTTGGCATGAGGGATCTGCCAGACGTTCCCTCGCTGTCGCTCGGTTCCGGCGTCGTCTCGCCACTCGAACTGACCGCCGCCTTCGCGGCATTTCCCAACGGCGGCTACTCGGTCCGGCCGCGGGCCATTACGCGGGTGATCAACGGTGACGGCATTGCTGCCCTCGTGAACGACATCGACCGGCACCGCGTCATTTCCGAACAGTCGGCGTTTCAGATGGTGTCGATGCTGAGCGACGTTCTCGATCGCGGCACCGCGTCTGCGGCGCGAAGCTGGGGTGTCAGGTTCGCGGCAGGCGGCAAGACCGGTACGACAAACGACTTCAAGGACGCGTGGTTCGTGGGCTTCACTTCGTCGGTGGTCGTCGGGGTCTGGGTCGGTTTCGACCAGCCGAAGACGATAGCCCGCGACGCGTACGGCTCGCGTTACGCGCTGCCGATCTGGTCCGACTTCATGCGGCGCACCGCCGCCCGCCGCCCGCCGCAGCCCTTCGATGTCCCAGCCGGTCTTCAGGACGTGGAACTGTGCGCGGTCTCGTACCAGCGTCCGGTCGAAGGCTGCTCCGTATACGTCGAATATCTGAAGAGTGGCGACGAGGCCCCGGGACGGTTGTGCACGTTGCACCAGGGATCGATCAAGCAGCGCGTCCGCCGCACCATCGAAGGGGTATTCTCGGGACTCGGGAAGAAGCTCAAGGGAATCTTCCGCTGACCGCACCCCGCCCCCCGGGTGCCGACATGGTTTAATCGTCCCGTGCTTGCCCCTGGCGACGTCATCGACAGTCGTTACGAGGTCATCGCCCCGCTCGCTGAGGGGGGGATGGGCGCGGTCTACCGCGCGCGCCGCACGCTCCTCGGCGACGAGGTGGCGATCAAGGTCGTGCTGCAGGACGCGCCGACGTTCGCGTCGCGCGAACGCTTTCTTCGAGAAAGCCGCGTCGCTGCCAGCCTGCGGCATCCGTCCATCGTGTCGATTCTCGACTTCGACATGCCCGAGCAAGGCGATCCGTATTTGGTGATGGAGCTGCTGAGCGGGCCGAGCCTGCGTGAGGAGATCGACGTCCGCGGCCGACTGGAGCCGGCCGATGTCCGGCGGATCGTCCCGAGCATCTGTGCCGCGCTGCAGCTCGCGCACGCGCACGGCGTCGTGCACCGCGATATCAAGCCCGCGAATATCGTCGCCCACGACTACGAAGCCGGGCAACGGGTCTATAAGCTGGTGGATTTCGGCATCGCCAACCTGCGTGAAGCAGCCGCGACCGAAACGCGTCTGACGGGTACCCACCAGTTCGTCGGCACCGTGGCGTATGCCTCACCCGAACAGATCAGCGGACGCGAGGTGGACGCACGCACCGATGTCTATGCGCTCGCCGCCGTGGTATTCGAGATGCTTACCGGACGGATGCCTTTCGTGGGGGCCGACGTGATGGAGATCGTCACGGCGCAAATGAGTAGCGAGGTGCCCCGAGTCAAGATGCTTCGGCCGGATCTGCCCGAGTGGATCGATGCTGCCGTGGCGAAAGGACTCGCCAGGGACCCGGCCGATCGCTGGCCTTCGGCGTCGGCCTTCGGCACCGCTTTGTGCGGCGAGTCGGATGCGCAGGCCACCCGCACATCCTTCTCGGTTGCCATCGTGGCTCCCATGCTGACGAGTACCTACGACATGGGGGAGCGGCTCGGTCCCGGCCGGCTGGGGAGCGACGTCTATCGCGGCCTACATCGCGCGCTCGGGCACCCGGTGGCGATCCGGATCCTCGAGTCCGCGGCTCACCCCAACTGGGCGGCCGCACGCGAACGTTTCCTGCGCGAAGCGAAAGCGCTGCAGATCGGCCACGAATCGATCATCCAGGTCCGCGATTACGGGGAGGAGCCGGGCCTCGTCTATCTGGTGACCGATCTGATCGATGGGCCGAGCGTCCGATCCGTGCTCAAGGACGAGGGAGCCATTGCCTGGCCGCGACTCCGGCCTCTGCTGTTGCAGTTATTCGAGGCCGTTCGGCAGCTTCATCGTCGAAAGGCGCTGATCTGCGGGATGAGCCCCGAGATCATGCGCATCCGCTTGGCGGAGGTGCCCGATGATTCGGAAAATGTACCAGAAGATGACCGGCTCATGATCTCGACTGCCGGGATCTGGAGCTCGCAGGATCTGCTGGCGACGCTGCACGATCGCACGCTGCGGGGCATGTCGATCGAGGACGTCGAGCTTCGCTACATCGCGCCGGAGCTGTTGACCGGCGGCGGCATCGACCCCCGGTCCGACATTTTCACCATCGGGGTCCTCGCCTACGAGATGAGCACGGGCAAGCTCCCGTACGATGGCCACTCGATGCCCGAATTGCTCGGCAGGATGCTGGCTGGAGTCCCCGCCGATCCACGCACGCTGGCTGATGCTCTCCCGGATGTTGTCGCGGCGGCAATACTGCGCGCTCTGCGTCCGGCTCCGGCGGATCGCTTCCCGAACGTGCGCGAGTTCAGCGCCGCGCTGGGCGACCGGCGGCGATGACGGCTCGAACCTGCCGGGAACAACCGGCTCAGTTTTTCGACCGCACGATCGGGAACACTTTCGTCCCCTCGACCAGGCTGTCGTCCAGGAAATTCCAGTCCACCAGCCCATCATCCGAGCGCGGCTCGACAAGGTAGAACGCCAGGCGCCCGAGCGGTTGTTTCAGATCCACCTGAATGGTGCCCGCCGGCAGTTCGCGTTCGCCGGCTGTCCACACGCCCTCGAGGGTGCGTTCCTTGTGGCCCTGGAATTCGCGTTCCTCGGTGCGGCTCGCCGAAATCTGGAACTCCTCGACAGCGGTCTTCAGGGCTTTGGTCAGCGTCGTCGTGTGGACGCCGTGCGCGCGGACCTTCTCGATCGCGGCCGTGAGATGTGCAGGGATGTAGTACCTCGCCGGGACGCGTTCTGTTTCGGTCGCCTCGAAGGTGCCCCACTCCGCCATCCGCGCCGGCTTCCTGGCGTCTTTGCGCAGCTCCATCACGTGACCGTCCGTCGAGTGCTTCTCCTCTGCCACCTCACCCATCAGGATCTCGACCGTCTCCCCTTTCGCGAGCTGCGAGCGCAGGCCTAACCGGGTGCCGACCAGTGGCCTGGCATCGGCGTCGGTCACGATCTTCCGGATGCGAGGAGCGTTCGCGTTGACGAAGTTGAGGTTTTCCTCGACAAAGCGCGAGGTGGCAACGATCCGGTCTTTGAAGGATGCGTAGGCGAATGCCTCGCTGAGGACGGCAATCCTGTTCCGGAGCCCGATGTAGTTGTTGTTGAACCGCGGGCGGCTGTCGAACGACTTCCACGCGCGTTCGGCAGGCGGTCCGCCGCGGCGGCCGCCACCCTCGATGTTGCCGTAGTAGTAGTAGTCCCAGTTGTATTTGTCTCGGATGGTCTTGGTCACCCACGGAAACCACTCGCGCCGGAGAAGGTCGATGATCGCGGGATCGGTCGCCGGGTTCAACGGCGGCGCGTAGGTGAGGAAATATGCGTGCCGGGTGCCGTTGGTGGTGTGGAGATCCATCGACACGTGCGGGTCGTAGTCGTTCATCAGCTTGACGACGGCCCTGGCTTCCGGCGAGTCGAGCTTCATGTGATCGCGATTGAGATCGAGGCCCTGGGCGTTGGGCCGCTGCCCCTGACCGCCCATCGGCCCGTGCTGCCGTCCGCGGTTGTTCAGGGCGAACCGTTCGTTGCCGTCAGCGTTATAGATCGGCGCGATGAGGAAGACCATTGTCTTCAGCCAGTCCTCGTGCTTGCCCTGCGCCAGCTCCCGAAGCAGGATCTGCGCCGATTCCTTTCCTTCGACCTCGCCGCCGTGGATATTCCCCTGGATGTAGACGCGGAGCTTGCCCGTCCCACGAACCGCCGCTGGGGTTGCGGCCGGCGCACCGACCACGGCCAGCGGCAGTGCGCGCTTCTCGTTCGTTTCACCGAACGTCGTGATGAACACCTTCTTCGGGGCCGCCTTCGTCACCGCGTTCATGAAGTCGACGACTTCCTGGTAGCGGCTCGTTTCTTCGAAGTTGGTCTGTTCCGGTTTGGTCTTCAGTGCGTCGAGCGAACCGGGCGTCTGGGCAGACGCGGTCCCTGCACACACGAAAAACATCGCCGCGGTCAGAAACTGTTTCACGCGGGTCTCCCTTCAGGTGTCGAAAATCATACAGCGCCCGGTAACGTCCGGACTTTCAGCTGTTCTCCTGCTTCCTGACCCTGGTGCGGAGGGACCGGCGCTGTCCAGCGGTATATAATTCCCTCTCTGCTCAAAGTCTTGGAGGTAGCCGTAATGAAGCGTGTACGTATTCTGTCAGCGCTGGCGCTGATCCTGGCGGTCTTCATAGTGCCCGCATCCGCCCAGCAGACGGGCACGATCGTCGGCAAGGTGGTTGACAGCGGCGGCGCGGTGCTGCCGGGTGTCACGGTCGAGGCCAGTTCGAACGTGCTGCCCACTCCCCGGACGACGGTCACCGGAGAGAATGGCGACTACAGGTTGCCGGCGCTGCCCCCCGGTGACTACACCTTGAAGTTCGAGCTGTCGGGGATGCAGACATTGACTCGACAGGCGCAGGTGCAGCTGCAAGCGGAGACGACGGTGGAGGCGACGCTTGGCGTTGGCGGCGTGACGGAAACGATCGAGGTACGGGCCACGACGACGCTGGTCGACACGGGCTCCGCCTCGTTGAAGAGCGGGATCAGCAACGACCAGATCCGGTCGCTGCCGATCGGACAGGAGTACCGCGACCTTCTCCGGCTCATTCCGGCGGTTCAGGTCTCGCAGGACACGATTCGTGGCCCGAGCGCCGGCGGCAGCGGCCAGGACAACGTCTACCAGTTCGACGGCGTCAACGTGACGCTGCCTCTCTTCGGCACGCTTTCGGCCGAGCCGGCGTCGCACGACATCGAGCAGGTGACCAGCGTCCGCGGTGGCGCCCGCGCGGTCGACTTCGATCGGTCCGGTGGCTTCACCATTGACTCCGTCAGCAAGTCCGGCACAAACCGGTTCCGTGGGATGGCCCAGTTCCAGTTTCAGACGCCCGACCTGACGTCGGAGACCACGAGCGGGACCGTCTCTCGATTTGACCAGACCCGCACCTGGACGACGGGCAATATCGGCGGGCCGGTGCTGTCAGATAAGCTCTTCTTCTTTGGTTCCTATTACCGGCCGACCCGCACGCAGGAGCTCCAGTCCAACGCGTACGGAGAGCTTCCGAATTACGAGAGCACTCGCAACGAAGGATTCGGCAAGCTCACGTTCACACCACTGAGCAATGTGCTCGTGAACGCCAGCTACCGTGATTCCAAGCGGGAGGACACGAGCGACGTCTTCAGCCAGTTCGCGTCGGGTACGTCGGGCAGCGGCTCATCCTCGCGGCAGAAGCTCGCCATCGGCGAAGGATCCTGGGTCGTCAACGCGCGCAGCCATTTCACGGCGAAGTACACGAGGTTCGAGCTCCAGACAACCGGTCAGCCCGACTTCGTGTCGAGTGCCACGATCAACACCGCCATCGGCACGCAGATCGATCTCAATGCGCTCGATACCCTCGGCCGCTTCAGCCTTCCGACCCCACTCGCCGGGAATGTCGCCCAGAACGCCTACATCCAGCCATTCATCGACCGTTACGGGTACCTGAACGACGCCGGCGTGCGGACGGGCGGCGGTGTCGTCGGCTACGGGCAGCAGTTCGACGATAACGACTTCTTCCGCACCGAGGCCAAGGTCGGCTACAACGTGCTGTTCGGCAACACCGTGCGCCACGAACTTCACGCCGGGTATCAATGGTACCTCGATGAAGAAGACCTGGTCCGCAGCTCGAACGGGATGGGGCTCATCACCATCCCGGGCGGTACGGTATCCACCGGCGGCGTTCCGGTATTCGTGCGCGCCGCCTTCCAGCAACAGGGCGTGGGGGCCGTGCCGAAGATCCATTCGGAGTACCGCTCGCAGAACATCGAACTCAACGACACCATCCGGTGGAACGAGCTGACGGTGAATCTCGGCCTGCTGGCCAGCAACGACACGCTCTACGGCCAGGGACTGCGGAATTCCAGCTCGGCCCCACTGTCCGGCTACACGCTGGCGCTCGGCAACAAGTACGAGATGCTCGACCTGCCATTCAAGAAGATGCTGCAGCCGCGGGTGGGGGCGACGTGGGCCTTCAACGGCCGCGACACGATCTACGGGAGCTATGCCCGGTACAACCCGGCCGCCAACTCGCTTCCGCGCGCTGCCTCATGGGATCGGAACCTCGCGGTGACGCTCAATGCGGATTTTGACGCCCAGGGACGGCTCTTCGCGCTCCAGCCGGTCCGCTCGTCATCCGGGAAGCTGTTCGTCGACGGTATCGATCCGCGACAGACCGACGAGTTCCTGCTCGGCGCCGCCTTCCAGGTCAGCCCCCGGTGGTCGGTGCGCGCCTACGGCCGCTACCGTGAGGGACGCAATTTCTGGGAAGACGTCAACAACGGCGCGCGCCTCTTCGCCGACGCCCCGTCCGACATCGCCGCCAACGGGTTGTTCATTCCCAACCTGGACGATCAGCGGCGGGAAATCGGGAACGGCGTGGTGAGCGGGTCATCGTATGTCATTGCCGAGCTCGATGGCGCCTACACCAAGTACCGTGAAGCCACGGTTGAATCCGAGTGGCGAGGTGAACGCGCCTTCGTGCGCGGTTCCTATACGTTGAGCAAGTACTGGGGCAACTTCGACCAGGACAACACAACGATCGGGAACGACATGAACACCTTCATCGGGTCGTCGCTCATCGCCGACGGGCCGGGACGGCAGCTCTGGAACTTTCGAGACGGACGCCTGCGAGGTGATCGTCCGCACCTGCTGAAGGTATATGGCTTCTACCAGTTCACGTGGAACGGTTCGCTCGGCGCTTTCGCGATCGCGCAGTCAGGCCAGCCGTGGGAGGCGTGGAATCGCGCTCCTTACCTCGCGATCGGCGGAGAAGCCAGCGACAGCGGCATGTTCGTGGAGCCGGCTGGTTCGCAACGGTCCGACCCGCACTATCAGATGGACCTGAACTACACACAGAACCTCCGTCTCGGGAGCCGGTATAGCCTGCAACTCCTGGCCGACGTCTACAACGTGTTCGACAAGCAGACCGGCTACAGCATTCAGCCAGTCCAAACCAGCGCGACCTTCGGACAGCCACGCTTGTTCTTCGATCCGCGCCGCTTGCAGTTGTCCGCGCGGTTCCAGTTCTAAGCCACGGTTTGGGCTTCTTGGCCACGGTTCAACACGGTTTAACACGGAAGACAGGGGGCCGGCTCAACGCCGGCCCTCGTTTGTACCGTTGATGTCGGGCAACGTTCACGCGATCCGATAACCAGCGTCGCGCGAGCAGGACGAGTGCCGAGTGCTGAGGCTCGGTGCTTGGTTCGGAGCGCGAACTTACGATAGCTCACCGTCACCGCTGGAACAGTGGTTCCCGCGCGATCAGTTCCCGGATGGTGCCG
>JACDBQ010000350.1 GCA_013694845.1 Acidobacteriota bacterium | reverse complement strand
GATCCGAATGTACCCCGCGCTCGAGTCACGCTGGATCCTGCGTCCTTCGATCGGGCGGCGCCATTGCGGGAGATCGCAGCGGACCACTTCGCGGCCAACTGATCCCCAAGAGAGTCCGGTTAAACAGACGACTGGCACCAGGCACACAAAGGTCACTACGAGCACCAAGAAAATCCACAAGACCTTTGTGGTCTTGGTGGCCTTGGTGACCCTTCGTGCTGCAGTCGCGTCGTCGCGTCGTCGTGTCGTCGTGCTGGGCCGACGGCCGAGCGGGCTACGCTGCTCGTCTCACGTCCTTCTCGACTTGTCCGTCTCTGATATGGATGGTGCGGTGGGCGTAGGCGGCGATGTCCGCTTCGTGGGTCACGAGGACGATCGTGTTGCCGCCGCCGTGAAGGCGTTCGAAGACGCCCATGATTTCGTTGCCGGTCTTCGAATCCAGGTTCCCGGTCGGTTCGTCAGCCAGCAGGATCGAGGGGTCGTTCACGAGCGCCCGCGCGATAGCCACGCGCTGCCGCTGACCGCCTGACAGTTCATTGGGGCGGTGAGACGCACGCGACATCAAGTCGACTTTCTCCAGAGCGAGCTTGGCGCGTTCCTGACGAATCTTGCCGGAGACGCCCGCGTAGATCAGCGGCAGCTCCACATTGTGCATGGCGGTCGCGCGCGGCAGCAGATTGAAGGTCTGGAAGACAAACCCGATCTCCTGATTACGGATCTGCGCCAGCTCGTCGTCGTTCATCGCAGCGACTTCCTTCTCGTTCAGCAGGTAACTGCCCTGAGAGGGGGTATCGAGGCACCCGATCAGGTTCATCAGGGTCGACTTGCCCGAACCTGAAGGACCCATGATGGCGACGTATTCACCCCGCTCGATCTGGATCGAGACGCCCCGCAAGGCGTGAATCTCTTCGTCGCCCATCACGTAGGTTTTCCAGAGGTCGCGGGTCTCGATCAGAGGCATAGTGAATATCTTCCTTACGGTCCGCGAAGTACTTTAACAGCAACGCGGATGGTTGGGTCAGAACCGTGACGTTCCCTCACCCTTCGTCTTCTTCGTATTCCGCCTTCAACCTGGCGACGACGCCAGGATCCGCGAGGGTCGTGGTATCTCCGAGCGCTTTGCCCTCGGCAATGTCGCGGAGCAGTCGCCTCATGATCTTTCCGGACCGGGTCTTCGGCAGGTCCGCGGTGAACAGGATCTGGTCGGGCCGCGCGATGGCGCCAATCTTCTTGACCACGTGTTCCTTGAGCTCGTCGATCAGGGCCGACGTCCGATCGACGCCTTCCTTGACCGTGACGAAGGCGGCGACCGACTGGCCCTTGATCTCGTGAGGGCGGCCGACGACGGCAGCCTCAGCGACCGCCGGGTGATCAACCAGCGCGCTTTCCACTTCCATCGTCCCGAGCCGATGACCGGCGACATTCAATACGTCGTCCACGCGCCCGAGGAGCCAGTAGAAGCCGTCCTCGTCACGCCTGGCGCCGTCGCCGGTGAAGTACGCGCGGTCCTGCCAGCGGCTCCAGTAGGTCTTCTCGAATCGCTCGGGATCGCGGTAGATCGCGCGCAGCATCGCCGGCCAGGGCTTGGTCAGCGCCAGGAGCCCACCGCCGTTTTCAACCCGTTTGCCCTGGGCGTCGCGGATCTCCGCAGAGACCCCGGGGAACGGCTGCGTTGCCGATCCAGGTTTCGTGCTGGTCAGACCCGGAAGCGGCGAGATCATGATCATGCCGGTCTCGGTCTGCCACCACGTGTCGACGATCGGGCATCGCTCGCGTCCGATGTTCTGGTGATACCAGATCCAGGCCTCCGGGTTGATCGGCTCCCCCACGGAACCCAGCAGCCGCAGGGTCTTCATCGGATGCTTCGCCGTCCATTCGGCGCCCCAGCGCATGAACGCACGGATCGCGGTCGGCGCGGTGTAGAAGATCGTGACCCCGTAGCGATCGATCAGCTCCCAGAACCGGTCCTTGCGCGGCCAGTCAGGGGCACCCTCGTACATCAGGACCGTGGCGCCATTGCTCAGCGGGCCGTAGACCACGTAGCTATGGCCGGTCACCCAGCCGATATCCGCCGTGCACCAGTAGACGTCGTCTTCCTTGAGGTCGAACACCCACCTGGTCGTCGTGTGCACGCCGGTCAGGTATCCGGCCGTGGTGTGGACGATGCCCTTGGGCTTTCCAGTCGTCCCTGACGTGTAAAGGATGAAGAGCATGTCTTCGGAACCCATCGCCTCGGGGGGGCACTCAGGCGAGGCGTCCTGCATCAGGCGGTGATACCAATGGTCGCGGCCTTCCTGGACGTGCACCGGGAACGCGGCGCCGGCCTGCCGCTGGACGATGACGACGGTCTTGATCGTCGGTGTCTCTCGCAGCGCCTCGTCTGCCATCTGCTTGAGCGGCACGATCTGCCCGCGGCGATACCCGCCGTCCGCCGTCACGAGCATGACGGCCTCGGCGTCGTTGATCCGATCACGCAGCGACTCCGCGCTGAACCCGCCGAAGACCACGCTGTGGATCGCGCCGATGCGCGCGCACGCCAGCATGGCGATCGCGAGCTCCGGAATGAGCGGGAGGTACAGGGCGACCCGATCGCCGTGCTTCACGCCGAAGCCTTTCAGGACGTTGGCAAAGGCGCTGACCTCGCGGTAGAGGTCCCAATACGTCAGCGTCCGCCGATCGCCCGGCTCACCCTCCCAGATCAGCGCCGCCTTGTTGCGCCGGGCGGTACGGGCGTGGCGATCGATGCAGTTGACGCTGACGTTGAGTTGGCCGCCGACGAACCACTGCGCGTACGGCGGCTTCCAGACAAGGACCTCGTCCCAGGGCTTCATCCACTCGAGCTCGCGCGATTGCTCGGCCCAGAACGCCTCGGGGTCGGCGGCGGCGCGCTGGTAGATGGCCGGATCGTTTACATGGGCGTGCGCACGGAAAGCGTCTGACGGCGGGAACCTGCGGTCTTCCTTCAGAAGGGCATCGATCTCGGACATGCTTTACTGCACCACATCCGGCTCGTGCGGAATGACGGTCGGGGGCGGCGGTGGCGCGTTCTTCTTGAAGACGGCCACGCCGAGCAGACCACCGAGCATCCCGAACACGGTGCTGGCGATAATGCTGAAGATCGCGTTGAGCACTTGCCTGCCAGAGCTCGACATAATCTTCTCGATCATCTCGCGCGTTTCAGCCGGGACTTCATTGTTGGCAGCCATCATCGCCGAGACCCATCCCTGGACGATGGGCCCCATGACCATCTGAATCGGAATCGAGAGCAGTGCCGCGAGGACGCCGCCCATGAAGCCGGCCATCAACCCGAGCAGCGCCCCTTCAGCGGCGGGTATTGAACCTGCGACGTTCTGCTGACGGAGATATACCGTCAGTGCCCCGCCGGCCAGCACCCACAGGCAGCAGCAACAGTTGATGAATGGAAGCGCCGACAGGACGCCGATGAAGACGCCACTGAGCAGGACGGGTTGCAGGCGGGCGGAATCCATCAGTCGTAATACTCCAACCCCAGGTGCGTGATCAGCTCCTCGCCGCGAAGATACCGCAAAGTGTTCTTCAGCTTCATCAGCTGTATGA
>JACDBQ010000348.1 GCA_013694845.1 Acidobacteriota bacterium | reverse complement strand
CAGGTCCGCGGTCGGTCAACGCCACAGGAACCGTCTGCGCGTTGACGCGCGCCAGATCGACCTCCGCCCAATCGTTCCGCAGGTTCTTGTAGACGTAGGACGCCCGGCCCGACAGACCTTCGCGAATCTCCTGCTCGTAGTGGGTCGAGACCTCCTCTCCGAACGGCCGCTCGAGGTCCGGATCCACCGTGACGAACCCGCCGCCGCCCACTGTCGTGATGAAGTTGCCGAGCTCCTGCGGGCCATCGAGGAGCCGGTTGCCATTCAGGTCGTTGAAGTTGTAGCGCAGCCTCGCGAGCCCGACGGGGTTCTGCTGATCGGCGATGATGTCGGCCGAGTTGAAGTAGTAGCGGCCGTAGAACGCCTTGACGACAGACTTCCCGTCGCCGCGCAGGTCGTAGGCGAACCCGGCACGTGGCCCGAAGGTGGTTGTCTTCGACACCGTCTGCGCATCAATCGTTCGCGCCTGATAGAAGTTGACGATGCGCTGATCGGTCGTGCCCGCGAGCTGCGGCAGGCCGTTCGGCGCGAAGCTCTGATCCGGCCAGCCGTCGGTGTAATGGTCCACACGAAGTCCGAGATTTAGCGTCAACCTCTTGCTGAATTTCCAGTTGTCCTGTGCGTACCCGCTGCGGACGTTCACGTCGTTGATGGGCTCCACGGGAGAGTTGAAGAGATCGACCTCGGACGGCGCGCCGTTGCGGTCGCGATAGAAGATGTCGAACGGCTGGTCGTTGAAAAGCTTCCGGCGGTCGCGGCGGGCCTCGAAACCGACCTTGACATCGTGGGTTCCGCGCCAGCCGGTCTGGTGGTACGACATGAAGGCGTGGAACTGCGGCTTGAAGCGCTTCTGATCCTGGTACCCGTCATTGGCGCCGCCGTCGAAGTAGTTCAGGGTGTTCAGATCCTGACGGCCGGGCACGAACTGCTCCACCGGGAAGTTTCCGAACTCGGTCTGCGGCCGCAGGGGGAAGAAGTTGTACCAGTTGCCTGCGAGCACGTCCAGAAAGAGCCGGCTGCTCAGGACGCTGGTCCACTCGAACTTCCACGGGTAGTTGCGGGACGACTGGTAGTACGACGCCGACAGCGGGGTCGTCGGGCCCAGATCGCGTTTGTCCTGCAGCTTTTCTCGCTTGTTCAGGTAGGCGATGAGCTGGTTGTTCCTGCTTAACTGGAACGTGCCCTTCAGTGTGTACGCGTTGCTCAGCTTCGACCGCGCGAGTTCCGGAATGCCGATGACGGTCTTGTACTGGTCGTTCAAACGGTACGAGTAGAAGAACCACGCTCGGTTCTTCCAGAGCGGGCCGCCGAGGTTGAAGTTCAGGTCGTACTGCTTGGTGATCGGGTTGCCGCGCTGGAGCCCGTTGGCCGCGCGCGTGAAGAACCCGTTGTCGTCCCGCTCGAAGCGGGTCCGGAAAGCGTCCGGCACGTTGTCGCTGATCGTGTCGTCGTTCTCGAAATCGCTGTACCACATCCCCTGGAGCCGGTTGCCTCCCGACTTGACAGTAATGTTGAGCGAGGCGCCCGGGACGTCCTGGTCGGCCATGTTCCCCGCGCCCCCGAGCTGGAACTCTTCAAACGACCCGAAGTCGAAGTACCCGGCGTTGGCGCTAGCGCCTTCACTCGTGTTCACGCCCTCGATGCGCGTCGTGTTCTGCTGGCTGACCCCGTAGGTCATGTACCCCGTCTGCGTGCCGGTGTGCGAGCCCCCGACGTCATATCCCGTGACCTGGAAACCGGGCGCCTGTGCCATCGCGGCCCAGATGTCCCGCGCGTTTGGAATCTCGGTCAGCAGCTCCTTCGTGAAATTGGTGCCGACCGTCATCGTCGAGCTGTCGACGATGGGGGACTCTCCGGAGACGGTCACCGTTTCGTTCAGCGCCGCCACGGCCAGCTGCGAGTCCACGGTCAGCGTCGTGTTGATGACGACGCGGATGTCGGCCCGTGTGACCTTCTGGAAGCCGGCGAGCTCGAAGGTGAGCGTGTAGAGGCCGGCCGGGAGCGCTGGAAACCGGTAGGTGCCATCGGCCCCTGTGGTGGTGACCTGCGGCTGGATCAGCGCCGGGCTTGCAGCAGTGACCGTGACGCCAGGCAGGACGGCCTGGCTGTTGTCAGTCACCACCCCGTTGACCCGCCCACGGAACTCCTGGGCAGAGACAGCGGGGGCGACTGCGAGGGAGAAAAACAGAAGGAGCGGAGCGAGAACAGCGACTCTTCCGCGAATACTCATCTCTGACCTCCTGGCCAAAGTGTTACTGGGTGCTGCGTGCTACCAGTTCGTCCGACTGAATAAGCCCTGAGAATACGGAGAAAAGACTGCGGCGACAAGCGAAAAGGCGGCGGCCTCAGAACGTGCGGCGCATGCGGCCGATGCTTTGCGCCTTCAGGCCCATGTAGGGGGAAATGAATCTGCGGTGGCGCGAACAGGGGGCGCGGGCCGAGACCCGCGTCCCCCTGTGATCTACTGACCTACCAGTCGAAGCGGAAGCCGACGCGCGCGGTCCGCGGCCCGAGGATGTTGGTCGGGAAGCCGAGCCGCGTCCCGGTGCTTGTCACGATTGTCTCGGCCGCGGCGCTGTTGGTGAGGTTGAACAGGTCGAGGAACAGCCGCGCACGTGAGGCGCCCCGCAGCCGGACCGTCTTCTCGGCGCGAAGGTCGAACATATTGATGTGGTCCTGTCGGTTTGCCTCCAGCGGTTCGATCCGGATCGTGGCGGAGTAGAACGCCCCGGTGGCCGCCGCGGCCGTCACCGAGAGCGTCCGACCGTAGTTCGACCCCGCCTGGTGTCGGAACACCGGCGTAATCCTGATGTCCCACGGGGCCTGGTAGATGCCGCTGGCTTTGAAGCTCCAGCGCATCTCGTCCGCTTCGTCGGGGTCGTTCGGCGTGCGGCGGACGCCCTGGCCGTGCGACCATGTCTGGCCGAAACCCGCCTGCGCCGACCACCGGTTACTGAAGCGTTTGGTCGCCGCGATTTCGGCCGTCGTGTGCCGCCCGAAGGCGTTCCCGTTCATGATCACGTTGGTGGCCGGAAACTGCGACAGCTGGGCGCGGGGCAGCCCGAGGAGCGTCAGGACGCGATCATCGGCATTGCCCGCGATCCCGTCGAGGCCCGGGTCGCTCACGTTGAACGGCACGGTGTAGGCGTCGATCGGCCGGCCCGGCTGCAACGTGAACCAGTCGTCGTCTTCGGTCTTGTACACGACGCCGAGACGGACGCCAAGGTTCGCCATGACCTGCCGTTCGAGGAACGCGCTGGCCTCGTGCGTGTACGGCTGCTTGATGTCGGGATCGACCGAGATCGTCCCGGCAAGCGCAGTAGCCACGAGCGCGCCTTCCTCGCCCGGATCCCAGACACGATTGCCGTTCAAATCGTTCCACTCTCGGGTGACGGTCTTGCTGGCCTGGTTGGGGTTGCCGGACGCGGCGATCCCCGGCCCGGGGTTGTGCAGGAAGAGTCCATAGTTCAACTTCAGCACCGTCCGGCCCTCACCGTCGATGTCGTAGATGGCGCCGACCCGCGGGGCGACCGACGTCCAGTTGAAAAACGTCTGCGCGGGGAAGGTCTCATCCGCGATGGAGATCGGCCCGTTCGTGAACGCGAGCTGCCGCTGCTCGGGGATGTGCGATTTGTAGCGGTCGACCCGCAAGCCCAGGTTGAACGTGAGGCGGGGAGAGATCGACCACTGGTCGGTGACGAAGCCGCTCAGGTGATCGAGTTTGCCAATCGAGAGCATGTTCGCGCGCGACGACTTCGAGCCAAGCGGCCCGGAGGCGGTCGGGAACCCGAACGCGACCGTTCGCGAGGCGCCGTTGAACAGGCGATGATCACGGTTGAGCGCAACCGTCCGCTCGAAGGCGTTCCACTGCGTCTCGACGTTGAACTCGCCACCGAATTTGAAGCTATGCGTTCCGCGCCAGCCATTCTTGAACCAGGTGGCCGCCACCGTCGCCTGCTTGCGATCGCGATCCTGCTGCCAGCGGCGGTCGCCCCCTTCCGAGATCGCGGTGCCCGAGTCGAAGATGAATGGCTGATCGCTGTAGCCGAGCAGCGGGAAATAGTAGCCGAAGTCCCCGAAGCGCGCTTCCATATAGAGGTTGTTCGACAGCGTGCCGTTCCATTCGCCCTTCCACACCCAGCTGCCGGAATCCTGCAGGGTGGTATCGTCCTTCGACAAAAAGACTGCGGCGCCGGTCCATGTGCGGTACGGCTGGATTTTCTGCCCCCACTGGTAATACCCGACGAACTTGTGGTTCTGGCTCATCTGGTAAGTGAGCTTGCCCGAGGGTTCCAGAGCCGGGTGTCGAACGTCTGGTCGAACCGGAAGTTCGGCAGCAGCACGGCGTTCTTCTGGTCGCGGTACGAGAGATACCACCACACCTTGTCCCGCTGGATCGGGCCCCCGAGGTTCAGGTTGAAATTGTAGTACGTCTCGACCTCGTTGCCTCCCTCGCGGATGCCCTGCGCGATGTGCGCCGGCGTGATGTTCGAGCCCTGGAGGCTGTTGTTGTACCAGTCGTAATAGACCTGCCCCTGGAAATTATTGCCGCCCGACTTGCCGAGGAACTGGCTCTGGACTCCAGGGTGTGGCATCTCGGCCCCTTGTCCCGCAGTGCCGATGAAGACTTCCTCGAACGAGCCGTAGTCGAAGTAGAAG
>JACDBQ010000342.1 GCA_013694845.1 Acidobacteriota bacterium | reverse complement strand
CGTGGTTGACGCTCTGGGCGTTTCTTCGCATCTCCACCAATCCTCGCGTGTTCGTTCGACCGCTGTCGCCCGTCGAGGCCCATGGAGGCGTCATGTCGTGGCTCGAGCAGCCGAACGCCGGCATCGTCGAGCCCGGCGATCGTCACCTGGAGATTCTGGGCGCGCTGCTCCGAGACGGCCAGGCGGTAGGGCCACTCGTGATGGACGCGGTCCTCGCTGCGCTGGCAATCGAGCACGGGGCGACGCTGTGCTCAACTGATCGCGACTTCGCGAGGTTCACCGGCCTCGACTGGCGCAATCCGATCGCGTCCTGATCCCACGCTTCGCGCGCCCTTACAGTTTGCGGACGTCCCCGTGACAGGACGGACGCGCAAGAATCAAGATCTGACCCCGACCTGCCAATGCGCTGGCTTATCCTGTCTGCCATGAGCTCGCATCCGACACGCACCGGTCCCATTCCCGACTCCTATTGGCTGATCGACGGCATGCTCCTCGCCGGCGAGTACTCGGGCACTCATCGAGAAAGTGTGACGCGGGAGAAGCTGACGAAATTCCTCGACGCTGGCATCCGTACCTTCATCGACCTCACTGAGGCCACCGAGCCGCTGGCGAAGTATGACGGCCTGCTGCGCGACTTTCCGAGGAGCGCGAGATCGAGACCAGGCACTTCCGGCACAGCGTGAGGGACGGCGGCATCCCTACCGACCGTGCGCAGATGAAGCGGATCCTGGCGACGATCCGCGAACAGATCGATGGCGGGCGCCCCGTTTACGTACATTGCTGGGGAGGTATCGGCCGTCCGGGACGGTGATCGGCTGCTGGCTGGTGGAGCAGGGGCTCGCCGGCCCCGCGGCGATCGAACGCATCGCCGAGCTGCGCGCCCGCCTGACCGCCACATGCCATCACCGGAGAATGAAGACCAGCGCCGTTACATCTGCACAAGGCTGGAGGGGAAATGCTGATCGACCGCACTTCACTGCCGCCTCGTCGGCTACTTCCCCCTCGGCTTCCGCCTCGGCGGCCAGGACCAGCCTTCCTGTGACTGCGCGATTCGGCTTGATAACTTCCTTATGGAGCCCGCACATCTGGGCGGCCAGGTCGCTGATCTGCGTCCGCAGGGTCACGCCCTGCTCGGCCATCACCTGTCGGAGGGTCCCGCCCTGCTCGGCCATCACCCGTCGGAGGGACGCGTCCTGCTCGGCCATCACACGTTCCGGCATGCGGTTGCCTTCATCCAGGATCGCGATGCCTCCGGTCAGCATCGCGGACACGACGCTGGACGCGTGATATTCGACACGCCGATCCGGAGTCAGCACCGGCGTGACGATGAGATCCTCGGGGCGCGTGTCCATCGTGCACTGGAAGATGTAGACCGGCTGGCCGAGCTTTTTCGCCACGGCGCACGCCAGGTCGTCTTTCCGAGGCCAGGCTCTCCGATGACGCGAGGATTCAGTGGCGGTTCGTTGGGTGAGAGCCGCAGCCATGC
The DNA here is from genome assembly GCA_013694845.1 of Acidobacteriota bacterium. Taxonomy (GTDB): domain Bacteria; phylum Acidobacteriota; class Vicinamibacteria; order Vicinamibacterales; family 2-12-FULL-66-21; genus JACDCA01. Next base: position 6,440 of record JACDBQ010000342.1, on the reverse strand, counting down.
GGCCTCGAGCCGCTGGACGCAGCCGTCGAAATCGAGCCATTCCACATCGTGTTCGTCAGGAGGGGAGAGGACCAGTTCCACGCCAGCGACATCGACCCTGCTGATCTTCCGTTCTAGAGGTTCTGGAGGTTCCGAACGTTTGTGCGCGAGGATTGTCTTCACACAGTCATTGGAGCATGCACCCGTGACAGGGTTGGTCATTCGCGGAGGCTGACCCCGAGTTGTGACGCGCAGCTATTGGCGCAACTCCACAATCAGCTCATCGAAGCGCGTGAACCGAACCGGCGTGACGATCAGGATCAGCCCCGGTCGAACCGACGCGGCGACCGGAGACCACATCACGCTGGCGCCCAGTCGACCGAGCAAGATGCTTCGGCCGTTGAGAACGCCATCGACGTAGACTCTGACCTCCTTGTTGACACCGCCTGGCCCTGCAAGCTGTTGCACGATCGACTCGATGTGAACTCTCCGGCCGTCAATGAGCAGTTCGGCGTGCCACAGTTGCGCCGGGTACGCGGCTCGCGCTCCCCCCGGGATAACCACAGGCGAAGAGGAACACAGCACGGTCGCGCGTTCAACGCATGACCCTGGAGTCGGTTTGTGCGCCTTGCGGCAGCGGGTCGCCTCGTCATTTGAGAGCGGGATGCCCGTGAATCCAAAACTCCTCGTAAGCAGGTGATGGGGGAATGGGCAGTCGGTGGGCGCGCACAGTTGCGTGCTGGAGCCCGCCTGCTCGCTCAACGGCGGCGGCTTTCGCGCTTCCTCTTCCTGATAGGTGCGCTGCCGTTCGCGTTCGAGCGCGGCGATCATGGCAGCATCGCTGCGTGTCTGGCGGGGGGAATCAGTCATGGTGTCCTCTACTTAGAAAACACCCAAGCGCCGAGGTCTGCTCGGCTAGACCGTCGTTGCCGCTTTCACGGCCACATCCGCGCTGAGAAGCGCGACGGCACCTTGCTGGTCCTGCAGGTTGCCGGACTCACCAGATGGTGAGCCGCTCGGGATGTCCATGCGCAGTATAGCAGCGACACGCCGGGTTGCGCGTGATCCGCTTGGGAGTGGCGTCGTCAGTCGGGTCATTCGTAGCGCAAAGAGCTTGACCAGTCCTGTCACATCCCCGGGCTACTCTCGTGATCATGAAAGTGCCCGAAGAGAACGAAGAGAACTCGGAGATCCCGGCTCGGGCAATGATCACTCCAGGCCTATCAGCCCCATTTCGCGACGAAGTGCGCAGCTTCGTCGGGTCTACCGCGTGGACATTCGCCAAGACCTACGCCGCCACATGGCCGCACGAATATGTCGTGCAGAATCCCCAGAACGCTCCGATGATCCTGGCGCTCGCGCGTCACATTTTCGAGCACGGCGTCGACGGACGCTTCCATTCCCAGGTCCGCAAGTACCACCACGAGGATGGCAAGGTCTACTGGTTCATGAATTCAGTACCGGAGGCAGCCGGCCTGATCAATCGTTGCGACGAGGCTCAGACCTACCAGGCGCGGCTGGTAGCCGGCACTCTTCCGAAGCGGTGAACTTGGAAAGGCGGTCCACCGACTTCAGGAGAGCTGAAGTTCAGCGAAAGCGGTGAGGTTCGGATGGTTTGCGAATCTCCGCTCGCATCCGCGGCGAGCAAGACCAGCGAGCCACGCCGGAACTGAGATCCAGCCCTAGTCCACGATCGACAGCCTTGGATCCACGGCTTCCCGGTCGTTTACAAAGATCGAATACTTGTACGTGCCTTTGCGCGCAGACTTTTTCACCTGGCTCCTGATATCGCGGGAGCCTTCGTCGGGCACGTTTCGGCACTTTCCACGATCATGATCGACGTCGTCGAGTGGATCTTCGCACGTGTTGTTGTCGACGGTCTTGAACCCCTTGACACAGACGGTCACCCGCTCTTCTGACAGGTTCTTCACACGCCAGATGACGAAGTCGCGCCTTGATATCGAGGCGTCCTCAATGGTCTCAGGGCGGTACGAAACATCCATGCCGTTTTCGTCCACTGTGATGTCAGCGAATAGCTCGCGTGGCGCTCGCTTCCAGCGCTTACCGAAGAAGACAATCAGCCCCACAATCCCCGCGACAACTCCCGCCCCAGCCAGCAACTTGTCCTGCGCTTCGCGATCCATGTGTCCTCCTGCCTTTATACCGGTCCGACAAGTTGTCGGAACGCGGCGTTGTTCCTCAGCTTCGCGAAGTCTTCATCCTTCGCGACCAGCTCACGACGGTACCCACGGTCGATGGCCTTGCGGAGCGCGGCGATCGCCGCCGGCTGATTATCCAGCAGCGCGTGCACGGCCGCCTGGGTATACAGGACCTCGACGTCGTCAGGATTGCGCCGCACCGCTTCCGCGGCGTGCCCGACAGCAGCCTTTCTACCGAGTTTCGCCTCATAGAGGGCCAGATTCATGAGCGTTTCCGCGTCACGCGGGTTCACCTCGAGCGCCTTCCGGGATAGATCCACCGCCCGTTCGTACGCCTGGCGCGCAGCGTGGTGTCGACCGACGCGCGCATGAACGTCCCCCAGATTACCGTGCAGCAATGGATTTCGCGGTGAAAGAGCGATGGCTTGTTCGAACGACGTCGCCGCCTCGCTGTAACGCCGCTCGTCGTACTCGATATTGCCGATGTTCGAGTACGCTTCTGCCATTGGCGAGATCCGGATGGCGGTCTTGTAGTTCTCGAGCGCCTTCTGCGTGTCACCCATCTTGTGGTACACGGTGCCGAGGTTGAGGAAGCCGCGGGCGTTGTCGGGCTGCAGCTCCGTGACCTTCCTGTAGGCCTCCAACGCTTCCTCATGTCTGCCGGTACGGTAATAGAATCCGGCGAGGAGATTGTGATTCCTCCAGTATCCCGGCCTGAGCTCGATCGCTTTCTTGAACTCCGCCAGCGCCTCGGCCGCACTGCCGGTGTCGCGCAATACGGTGCCGAGCAGACGATGGGCGTAGTCGTTGTTGGGCGCCAACGTCAGTGCTCGACGGAGCTCCTGAATCGCGTCTTCACTCCTGCCAGTTCCGTGATACACGAGCGCCAGCGAGATTCTGACCTCCGGCTGGCCTGGATCGATCCGCAGCGCCTCCGTGATGGAACGTAAAGCCGGCTCGGTCCACCGGTTGTCGTCCGTTTCCTGATACTGCGCCCAGTACGCGTCCCCAAGTCCCGCGTGCGCCAGCGCAAACTCCCGGTCCTTCGCAACGGCGCGCCCGAAGGCATCGATCGCGGCAGTCACGTTGCCGGGCACGTCCACCCGGTCGAGGAGTGCACGGCCGCGCGAATACTCCGCGAACGCGTCGGCGTTACTGGTGCTCGTCCTGCCGGCCCGCGCGACGGCAGACGGATCGGCCACGTCGAGCGCTGAGATAACCCGCTGAACGATCGTGTTCTGGAGCTCGAAGAGTTCCGATGCGGTGCCTTCGAACACCTCGCCCCATGCCACGGAGCTGTCTGGCTTGAGCAGTTTGACGGTCACGCGCAGGCGGTCCCCCGATTGCTGGACGGCGCCGTCGACCAGGTAGGTTGCCCCGAGACTGCGAGCGAGTCTCCCGAGGTCAGGCGGCCGCGCCTGGACTTCCGCGCTGCCCGACCTGGAGATCACGGTAAGAGCCTGCACGCGCGAAAGGTCGGTCGATAACGCCTCGGCGAAACCGACACCCAGGTGTGCTTTCGCCGGGTCGCCGCTGATGTTCGAGAACGGCACGACCGCCACGACCGCGGGTCCGCCGGGAGGGCGCGGCTTGGGAGCAGACATGAATTTAACGAGGGCGCGGCCGGCAAACATCACGGCCACGAGGGCAGCCACGACCAGCAGCGCGCGTGCTGTCGTCGTCCACCGACCTTGCGAGCGCGGGCGGCTGCTCGAGCCATCGTCTTCAATCGGTCGATCGCGCGACTCTGCGGCACGCCGCAGTTCAGCCCGAAGTTCCTCGATGGATTGATATCGCTGCGTCGCGTCTTTCGCCAGGGCCCTGGCAACGATGCTTTCCACCGCCGCGGGAACCTCAGGTGCGAAGTCCCGCAGTCGCGGTGGCGGCTGCGAGACCACCTGCAGCGAGAGACCAAGAAAATCCTCGCTCTGGAAGGGCAGGCGACCCGTGAGCAACTGGAACAGGATGACACCCACGCTATAGATATCCGCACGATGGTCGACCGGCTGGCGCAGCAACTGCTCGGGCGCCATGTAGGCCGGCGTTCCCATGACCTTGTGGGTGTCCCAGATCGATTCAGCAGTGGTGGTCTGTTCAGTGGCCGTCGCTGCGGTCGATGCATGGATGCTCGCAATGCCGAAATCGAGCACCTTCAGGGCGCCGGAGGGCGTGATGCTGATGTTCGCCGGCTTCAGATCCAGATGAACGACGCCGCGGCCATGCGCCTCGGTCAGCGCCGAGGCGAGCTGGTCGATGATCGGCAGGACGTCTTCCAGGCTCAGACGGCCGTTCTGGAGACGTGTGTGGAGTGTCGTCCCTTCGACGAACTCCATGACGATGTGCGGTTCCCCACCCGCGTCGGTGACGTCGTAGACGGCGGCAATGTTGGGGTGGGTCATCTGCGCGACGGCACGCGCTTCTCGGAGAAGTCGCTGCCGGGCTTCCGGTGAACCGATCGTGGGGTCGGTCAGGCGCTTCAGCGCGACGTTCCGCTTCAGGCGTGTATCCTCTGCAAGATACACTTCACCCATTCCGCCCGAGCCGAGCCGACGAATCACGCGGTAAGGGCCGATCGACTGTTCGTCCACGGAAGTCACGCAGTCAAATCGCGAGAACCATATCATCTCCCCATGAACGGCCCCGCTGAGCCCGACTCGATAACCGTCCTGAGCACCTCCGGGCATTCCGGCGTCGAGGCCGTGGACGCCCCCAGGTTCGCGCCGGGTGCGCTGGTCGCCGATCGCTACCGCATCGTCGGTTTGCTGGGGACCGGCGGGATGGGTGAGGTCTACCGGGCGGACGACCTGAAACTCAATCACCCGGTGGCGCTGAGTTCCTGCCGGTGCGCCTGGTGAGCGACGGCGCGGCGCTGGCGCACTTTCATCGGGAAGTTCGCACCGCACGGCAGGTGTCGCATCCGAACGTCTGCAGGGTCTTCGACATCGGCGAGTTCGCTGGTCAGCAGTTCCTGTCGATGGATTACATCGACGGCGAAGACCTCGCCTCGCTGTTGCGTCGCATCGGGCGACTGCCGGGGGACAAGGCGCTCGAGATCGCCCGGCAACTGTGCGCCGGCCTGGCGGCGGCGCATGATGCGGGCGTCCTGCATCGCGACCTCAAGCCGGCCAACGTGATGCTCGACGGCCGAGGGCGGGTGCGGATCACGGATTTCGGCCTGGCGGTCGCCGCGGAACGGGCGCGTGATGACGAAGTACTCGCCGGGACTCCGCCGTACATGTCGCCGGAGCAGCTGACCGGCAAACCGCTCACGCCCGCCAGCGATCTCTATGCGCTCGGCCTGGTCCTGTACGAAGTGTTCACCGGCCGCCGCGCATTCGAGGCAGGGAGCCTGGCGGAATACGTCGAACTGCACCAGAGCGCAACGCCCGCGAGCCCGTCATCGCTAGGCAAGGACCTCGACCCGCTGGTTGAACGGGTGATCCTGCAGTGTTTGGAGAAAGAGCCGCGGAAGCGTCCCGCATCCGCGCTGCAGGTCTCCGCCGCCCTGCCGGGAGGCGAGCCGCTGCAGGCGGCGCTGGCCGCGGGAGAAACGCCATCCCCCGAGATGGTGGCAGCATCGGGCGAGAAGGCCGGCGTGCGGCCGGTCGTTGCGCTTGTTTGCCTCGGCGCCATTGCGGTCGGGTTGATCGCGGTCATGGTCCTGGGCGGCAAGGCCAGCCTCCTGGACGTCACGCTCGACAATCCGCCGGTGGTCCTGATGCGGCAGGCGCGAGCCGTCGGCGCGCAGCTCGGTTATCCGGAGCGTCCCTTCGACACCAGCTACGGCGTGCGAGTCGACACCGAATATCTGCGGCACATCGATCAGGCTGCCGGACCCGCCGAGCCGTCGCGACGGCTGGCGAGTGCCCGGCCCCTGGCCGTTCTTTTCTGGTATCGAGAGAGCCCGGACTTCCTGCGGTCAGTCCGCGCGGGTGGCGGCGGGCGCGTGACGCCGGACGACCCACCGCAAGATACACCGGGCATGATCGCCCTCAGGTTCGATGCGGCCGGTCGCCTCCGCCAGTTCGATGCGGTTCCACCATTGCTGGACGAGGACGCGGCCGGCCCGACCGGGATCGACTGGAAGCTCCCGTTCGTGCTCGCGGGCCTCGACATCTCGACGTTCGCGGCGACGACGCCGCAGTTGATCCCCCCCGACACGCGCATGACGCGCAGGGCGCCTGGACCGGGACGTATCCGGATCAGCCCTCTGCGCCCGTCCGCGTGGAGGCCGCCGCACGACGCGGCAAGGTCGTACAGTTCACGATCAGCGAGCCGTGGACGACGCAGACGGGGCAGCAA
>JACDBQ010000329.1 GCA_013694845.1 Acidobacteriota bacterium | reverse complement strand
CATCACCATGATCGCGGCGGAACGGACCACTGAAGTCGGTATCCGTATGGCGCTCGGCGCGACACCGTCCCAGGTGCTGGGGCTCGTGCTCGGACATGCCGTGAAGCTCACGATCGGCGGAGTCGTGCTCGGGACCGCTGCCGCGCTTCTGCTGCGGCCGGTGATCACGGCGCAGCTGTACGGCGTGGGCGCGACCGATCCGTTGACCTACCTGGTGGTGGCGCTCGCACTCGTCCTGACGGCGATGCTTGCCGCATTGCTACCTGCGCGCAGGGCGATGAGCGTCGATCCGGTGCAGGCGCTGCGACAGTGAGAGCCTGCCAGTGCCTTTCGCATCCCGGACCCCGCACCCCGCTAAAGCATCTTGCCCGGGTTCATGATGTTCTGCGGATCGAGCGTCGCCTTGATCGCGCGCATGACCTCCAGCGCCTCGCCGTGCTCGCGGGCGAGGAACTTCCGCTTCCCGAGCCCGACGCCGTGTTCACCCGAGCAGGTCCCGCCCATCGAGAGCGAGCGCTCCACCAGTCGGTCAGAGAGCCGTTCGGCTTCCTCGATGTCGGCCGGATCGTCTGGATTGACCGGGAAGATCATGTGGAAGTTCCCGTCCCCCACGTGCCCGACCAGCGCCGCGACGAGGTGCGAGGCCGCGATATCGCGCTTGGTTTCGAGGATGCAGTCAGCCAGTCGTGATATCGGGACGCACGCGTCGGTCGTCCATCCTCGCGACCCGGGTCGCATCGCCAACGCCGCGTAGTAGGCGTCGTGACGTGCCTGCCACATTGCGGCCCGTGCTTCCGGCGTCAAGGCGCGCGCGAACGCATGGCCGCCATGTTCGGCCGCGATGCCACCGACCGACTCAGCCTGCTCGGTGACATCGCGTTCGCTCAGTCCATGAAATTCGAAGAACAGCGTCGGGAACACCGGGTAGGAGACGTTCGAGAAGCGATTGACGGCGTCGATCTGGACTTCGTCGAGCAGTTCGATCCGCGCGACCGGAATGCCCAGTTGGATCGTCGTGATGACTGTGCGCACGGCGCTCTCGATGTCATCGAAGTAGCAGGTCGCCGAAGCCAGTGCTTCCGGACGGCCGTGCAGCCGGACCGTCAACTCCGTGATCACGCCAAGCGTGCCTTCCGATCCGACCAGCAGCTTCGTCAGGTCGTAGCCAGACGACGACTTGCGCGCGCGGCCGCCGGTCGAGATGATCCGTCCATCGGCCAGCACTACCTTCAACCCGAGGACCGCATCACGCATCGTGCCGTACCGGACCGCCGTCGTGCCCGAGGCACGGGTCGCGGCCATGCCGCCGAGCGTTGCGTCGGCGCCAGGATCGAGATGGAAGACCAGTCCGGTCGAGCGCAGGTGCTTGTCGAACTGCTTGCGTGTCACGCCGGCCTGGACCGTCGCATCGAGGTCATCGGCACTGACGTGGAGAACCCTGTTCATCCGCGACATGTCCATCGAAACACCGCCGTGCACCGGGTTCACGTGCCCCTCGAGCGACGATCCGGCGCCGAACGGGACGACGGGGCAGCGATGCCTGGCGCAGGCCCGGACGATGGCCTGGACGTCGTCGTTGGTTTCCGGGAACGCGACCGCGTGCGGAAGGGCGGCGGCGTGGTGGGATTCACCCCGACTGTGATGATCGCGGACCGCGGAGGCGGTCGAGACGTTCGCCCCGCCGATCCCTCGCAGCTCCCCGATCAGCGCCTCGAAGTCCGAGCCGGTCATGACGTCAGCGGACCGCCGGAGCGAGCATCCGGATGGTGCCGGTGCCCGCATCGATCTCCACTTCGGCCCCGACGGGCAGCGTCCACTGCGGAGTCTGGTGGCCGATCATCGCCCCGAACCACGAGGGGACGCGCAGCGGCTTCACGTGATCCGCGAGGATCTCTTCCAGCGTGAGCGATCCGAAACCTTCACCCGGGCCGCACTCGGCGCACGTTCCGAACACAAGCCCCCGGATCCTGTCGAGCACACCCGCGAGCTTCAGCTGGGTGAACATGCGATCGATCCGGTAGAGGTCCTCACCGACATCTTCGAGGAAGAGGATGGCCCCATCGAACGATGGCACGTAAGGAGAGCCCATGATCGCGGTGAGCACGGTGAGGTTGCCGCCGATCAGCCGTCCGCGCACGGTGCCCGGCGTGATCGTCTGCACGCGATTCTCGGTCTGCGTCAGCGTGTTGCGGTCCGAGAGAGACTTCACGTTCTCCATCGTCACCGCCTCGCCGTTGAAGAGCACCCGCTTGAAGTATTCGAGTGACCACGCGTCCCATCGGCCCATGCCGTTGGGTCCGTGGAACGTCACCAGCCCGGTTTTCGCCTGGATCGCGAGATGAAGCGCAGTGATGTCGCTGAAGCCGACGACGACCTTGGGATTGCGGCGGATCCTGTCGTAGTTCAGATGTGGCAGCACGCGGCTGCTGCCCCATCCCCCGCGAATCGGCAGCACGGCCCGGACGGAATCTTCGTCGAAGAATCCGTTGATGTCTGACGCGCGATCCTTGTCGTCGCCGGCCAGGTAGCCATGGCGCGAGAGGACGTGTCGGCCGACTTTGACTTTCAGCCCCAGTGCTTCGAGCGACTCCTGAGCGATGGCGACGTCAACCGTCTGGAACGTCGCGCTCGCGGGGGCGACGATCCCGACGGTGTCGCCAGCTGCGAGCCGGCGTGGAAGGAGCGGCTGAGGGCCTCGCGAACCGGCGGGCGGTTGAGAAGAGATGGCTGCGCCCGCCGCAGGCACGGCCGCGAGGGTCGCCATGAAAGCTCTGCGATTCATAGGTTTTCGGATTGTGCCACACTGACGACATGGTGATCGCCCTGCTGCTGTTCGGCCTCGTTCTTCCCCAGGCCTCCCAGGAGAAGGAGGCAAACAAGCCTCCCAGGCGCGGCGACATCGTGGTCGCGAAAGGCTGTCTGAGGGGAAGCATGCTCGAGAATGCCGATCTCGGAACGGCCGTGGGCGGAAGCCGGGTCCTCGACCTGGTCACCTACCGATTGACCGGTGACAAGAAGACGATGGAATCGATCCGGAAGGAGCATGACGGCCACTCCGACGTCATCACCGGTGAGCTGAAGACGGACCTGCCGACGTCCACTGACATCCACGGCAAGAAAGTCGGAAACACGCGGATCACCATTGGGGTTGGCGCAAGCCGCGGTATGGGTCCTGAGCCCCCGCCGCCGATGCCCGTCCTGCGGGTGAAGTCGGTCGAGCATACCGGCATCTCCTGCCGATAGTAGCCGTGCAAGCCGTCAAGTAACGGATACAATCCGCGCATCATGCAGCCGGTTTCCGCCGGGCAGTACCGGTTCGGGCCCTTCACCGTTGAAACCGGCGCCTACCGGCTGACCAGGGGAGACGCCGTCATTCCCGTCTCGCCGAAGATCATCGACCTGCTGCTCTATCTCGTCGTTCGGCCCTCGGCTCTCATCTCCAAGGAAGAACTGTTCAAGGCGCTCTGGCCGGATGTCGCGGTCACAGACAATGCGCTGACGCAGGTCGTGTCGGAGCTGCGGCAGGCGCTCGGCGACGACTCCTCGAAACCGACGTACGTGCAAACGGTTGCGCGCCGCGGCTACCGGTTCATCGCGCCGGTTGCTGCAGGGGACGGGAAGGCGGGCCGCGCCCTCGAGCTGGATGGTGCTGGATCACCCGCGTTGCCGTCGGTCGGCGTCCTCGATTTTGCGAATGTCAGCAAGGACGCGTCGCTCGACTGGCTCTCGTCCGGCATTGCCGAGACCGTCACGAACGACCTTCGTGCCGCCCTGCAGGCGCGGACCCTTGACCGCACGCGGATTGTCGAAGCGTCACGACGGGTAGGCAGCGATCTCGGCGCACTGCGTCGTGAGTTACAGCTCGACCTTGCCGTCGTGGGGAGCTTTCAGCGTTCCGGCGAACGGCTCCGGATCACGGCGCGCGCGGTCGACGCCGCCAGCGGCGAGGCGCTCGCGGACAGTAAAGCGGACGGCCTGCTCGCCGACGTCTTCGACCTCCAGGACCGCATCGTCGCGCAGCTCTCGGCTGCAATCGGCAGCCGGAGCGGAACCGCATTGCGGCGTTCGACCAGGGAGACCAGCAGCCTCGAGGCCTATCAGGTGTTCACCGAGGGACGGGTGCGCCTGGAAACGCTGGAAGGGGCGCAGGTCGCGCGCGCGATCCAGGACTTCGAACGCGCGATCGAGTTGGACTCGCGGTACGCCGCGTCGCACGTCGGCCTCGGGAACGCGCATTTCTGGCAGTACGAAATGTCGCGAGCGCGCAATCAGCCCGATGCCGGATTGCTTGCCAAGGCGATCGACCACGTGCGGCGCGCGATCGAGCTCGATCGTGATCTCGCGGAGGCGCACGCGACGCTCGCCTTCCTGCTCGTCAGCGCCGGCCGGTCGAGTGAAGCGCTCGTCTCCGCCCGCCGCGCCGTGACGCTCGAGCCCGGGTACTGGGGACATCACTTTCGCGTCGCTCACGCGGCGTGGGGGGATGAACGCCTCCGCTCGCTATCACGCGTGATGGAGCTCTATCCCGACTTCCCATTCGCGCACTTCGAGGCGGCGATGGTGTTGATCGCGCGAGGCTCGCTCGATCGGTCCGAGTCCATGCTGCGTGAAGGGGCCATCGTGCAGGACCGCCAGGCCCACCTGCGCCAGCGTTATCCCGCACGCGGGCTGCACTGGCTGCTCGGCCTCGTCAGGCTGGCCCACGGCGACGTGGCGGAGGCCGAAGCGGAGTTCGAACGTGAGGGGGCCTGCGGCACGGGACAACTCTACGGAGCGGAGTTCGTCATGAACGCGTGCGACGGCGCCGGGTTCGCGCGCCTCCATGCCGGGAACCCGCAGCGTGCCGTCGAGCAGTTCAGGCGTGCCCTCGAGCTGTTCCCGGACCATGCGCGGTCCCTCGTCGGACTCGGGGCAGCCCTGAGCGCCGCGAAGAAGCCCAGGGACGCGGCGAAGGCCTTTGCCGATGCGGCAACGGCCATTGATGCCCTGCGCCGGGGCGGGCGGGGCAGCGAAGCCACCATCGCCGAGGCTTTCCTGAACGCCTCCACCGGCCGGCCAGCTGACGCGCTGAAGTGCCTGCGGTCGCTGCTCGAACGTGCGGAACTGCCTTTTACCGGGTGGACCATTCCGATCGAGCCGCTGCTGGCGCCCCTGCGCTCGGAGCCGGAGTTCGCGCAGATCCTCACGACCCTCACCGACCGGGCCCGCTAGCGACACCGGCGACACCAGGTCTCACCGCTTTTCATCCTTCTTCACACGCCCCTCACGACTCCTGATCCCTCGGAGCCCTATCCTGCGCCTTAGGAGATATATGGCTATCAGGAACATCGCCCTATCGTTCGTCACTGCCCTCTTCCTGGTTTTCGCTGCGGGCGCCGCGGCGCAAACCGCGAAGGCTGCTCAAGGCCCAGCGGAGCTCTACGAGCTGGTGCTGAAGGACGGCTCACGCATGTATGGCACCGTCGAGCGCGAGACCGACCAGGAAGTCGGCTTTCGCACCCAGGCCGGTGCCACGG
>JACDBQ010000327.1 GCA_013694845.1 Acidobacteriota bacterium | reverse complement strand
GCACTGTTCTACAAGGTTGGGTGCCCCCCGGCACTACGGGGGCACGGGGCTCCAGCCGGTGCAGTCAACGACGTCACGCCCTGAACGACGCCGGGCGCAGCCTGTTCAGCGATCAGCGATCAGCGATCAGCGATCAGGGATGTGGTCTTCGAGGCTCCCGGTGCGAGTGGCCGCCCGGCGCTTTACGCTCTTGTAGTTTCCGCAGGGCTGCGGCGTGCGCCGCTGCCTTCTCTGTGTCACCAAGTTTCAGATAGGAATCCGTCAGCACCTGTAGCGCGGCAAGCTCCACGGGATTCTGATACTGCGACTTCGGTTCGATCTCGTGCGAGTGGCGGATGTCGACGTCGCGAATGATCGGGAGCGCCCGTTCCAGGTACGCGGCCGCTTCGGCATACCCCTGCTGTCGCACTGCGACGAGGCCGAGGTTGTAGAGCGCACGGCCGAGACCGAGCCGGTCGCGCGTCGTCTCGAGAACCACAAGCGCCTGTTCGAACGCTTGGCGGCCGGGCTCGAGCTCACCGAGCTGCAGGTGCGCGGCGCCGATATTCAGGAGACTGTTGCCTTCCCAGAGCTTGATGTGCGCCTTCTGGCTGAGCGAGACCGCCTGCCGTGAGTAGTCGAGCGAGCGCGCTGCGTCGCCGATGTGCAGGTACACCGATCCGAGGTTGAAGAGCGCCAGGCCCTGCGCTTTCGCGTCCAGCGATTGCGACGCGGCCGCTGCAGCCTCGCACTCGGCGACCGCTTGCGACCCCTTGCCGAGCTCGAGGTATCCGTAGGCCAGATTCACGTGCGTGATCGTTTGGAGCCAGGCGTCGTCGAGTGCCTTGGCCTCGCGCAACGCCGCGTTGAGAGGGACGAGCGCTTGCCGATAGCGACGCTCGTTGAGGAGAACGGTGCCGGCCAGCCGTTGCCGCCGCGCCTCGAAACGGCGCGCATACGTGCGGTCGCCGGTCGCCCTGGCGAACAGCCCGCTGACGCGCGCTCCGGCAGCAAGCGCCGCCTTGTCGAACTGGACCCGGCGCTGTTCCGGACGCTGACGATCGGAGTGTACGGATGCATCGACGAGTGTCAGCAGTTCGTCGAGCGCCGCGCGCGTCCCCGCCGTGTCTGATGCGACGACGCGCGCGGCGGCGACGTCATCGAGCCCCTTCACCCGGTCGAGCAATGACGATGTGCCGGGTTGCAGAGCGAGAAGAATGGCGAGAAACAGCGGAGTAATTACAGTCATGAGAGGACACGTGCAATTGGGCTTGACGAGTCGCTAAGCTACAGCCTACGGCATTCCCCCTGTTGTGTCGCGGCGGAATAGACGGTTCACCCGGAGAAGAGAACGCCGCGGTTGAGCCGCCTTCACCGTGCGAGAACCGAGGGTGTTAAGATTTCCGCCGCGAGACAACAAGGGGATGGCGATGATCAGACGCGTGCGAACCACTTCAGTTTCCCTGGCGGGCGGGACTCTGGCCATCGGGCTTCTCATGGTGAGCTTCGGGCGCGAGGCAACTCTTCCAGACGCGGTTCTTGACGCGGTGGTCGAGCCACGACTGGTGTCTGAGGTGCCGACCGACCTGGGGTGGTGCCTGCTGCCCGAGACCAGGCTCTACGCCGCCGAGCGCGAGGAGTCCCTGCAGCGCCGCGCCGGCGCACCTGCGGCGGGGACTGTCGACGCGGACCGCCCGCCCATTCGGACGATCAGCGACAACCGCGCGACCTACAGCGCGATCGCGGTCGATCCGACGCGTGATGAGGTCATCCTGCAGGATGAGAACCTCTTTCAGATCCTGGTCTATGGCCGCGGCAGCAATACCCCGCCCAAGGCGTCCATGACCGAGCCCAAGCGGCGGATAGGTGGCTTGAAGTCCAAGGTCGAGTTCAACTGCGGCCTTTATGTGGATCCGGCCAGCGGCGATATCTATTCGGTCCCGAACGATACGGTCGACACCCTGATCGTCTTCGGCCGCCAGGCCCGCGGCAACGTGGCGCCGGACCGCGAACTCAGCACCCCGCATGGAACGTACGGCATCGCGGTGGACGAAACGAAACAGGAGATGTTCCTGACCGTCCAGCACACCAACTCCGTCGTGGTCTACCGCAAGACGGCCGCGGGAAAGGAAAAGCCTCTCCGCGAGATCGTGGGCAACGCCACGAAGCTCGAGGATCCTCACGGGATCGCGGTGGATCCCGCAAGGAAGCTGATGTTCGTCGTCAACTACGGCAACGCGAAGACCACCAGCCGCACCGGCCCCGGGACCTTCGAATTGCCGTCGATCTCGGTGTATCCACTGGACGCCGCGGGTGACGTCGCGCCCCTCCGCGTCATCAAGGGGGCGCAAACCCAATTGAACTGGCCGGCCGGAATGACCATCGATCCCGAAGAGGGCATTCTCTACGTGGCCAACGATGGTGGCGACTCGGTTCTCG
>JACDBQ010000699.1 GCA_013694845.1 Acidobacteriota bacterium | reverse complement strand
ACGTTCCCCCTCGGAGGTCGATGATTCTCGTGACGATCGACACCCTCCGCGCCGATCGGGTCAGCGCCGCCGTCACTCCGCATCTGGACCGGTTGCAGCAGGAAGGAGTCAGGTTCAGCCAGGCCATTACGGCTGCGCCCCTGACCCTGCCCTCCCATGCCTCGCTGCTGACGAGTCTCGATCCACCGCGTCACGGCGTGCGTGACAATCAGGTGTACTCGCTCTCGCCGTCGATCTCGACCTTCCCCCGGACCCTTCAGGCCCAGGGCTACTCGACCGCGGCCTTCGTCAGCGCCGTGGTGCTGCAGCGCCGCTTCGGTTTGAACCCCGGCTTCGAGGTTTACGACGATGAGATGAGCGGCCCGGAACGGCCCGGGGCCGACACCCTGGCTCGCGCACGCGACTGGCTACTGGCAGCGCGTGAGCCGTTTTTTCTGTGGGTCCACCTCTTCGAACCGCACGCGCCCTACTCCGCCGGATCGTACGACGCCGATGTCTCGGCGGCTGACGCTGCGCTCGGGGACTTCTTCGCGCTCCTCAGGACTCGCGGACTCTGGGATCGCGCCGTGCTGAGCGTCACATCGGACCACGGCGAGTCGCTCGGTGAACATGGGGAGCAGACGCACGGGTTCTTTGTCTACGACGCCACGCTGCGCATCCCTTGGATACTCAAGGCGCCGGGACTGACCCCGGGGACGTATCCGCACCAGGTGCGGATCGTCGACGTGCTCCCCACCATGACGGCGCTGGCAGGCGCAGAGCAACCACCACCTCCCTCCGACGGGCGCGCCGACGGCGTGGCGCTGGATCGTGTTCTACGATCGGGGGAGTCTGCCGGTCTCGAGTCCTACAGTGAGACCTGGCTGCCCCGGGATCAATTCGGGTGGAGCTCGCTGGCATCTCTTCGCTCCGGTTCCTGGAAGTACATCCAGGCGCCCCGCGCCGAGCTGTACGACCTGGGCGAGGATCCGGGTGAACAGACCAACCAGCTGGCCGCCCGGCCCGACCAGTCAGCCAGGCTCGGCACGCTGTTGAGCGCCATCGCGCAGCGGACCGGACCGTCCGTCGCCGCGCGCATCGACCCGGTGGACGCGGAGAAGTTTCTCGCCCTGGGCTATATCGGGGCGCCCGGGCCTCAGCGTCCGGATGGCGTCGCGCTGCCGGATCCAAAAGACAAGCTCGAAGTCTACCGGTTGACGATGGAAGCCGTGGAGCGGTCGGAGGGCGGGGATGCCCAGGCGGCGCTGGCGCGGCTCGATCGAGCGAATCGCCTGGATCCGAACGTGGCGCAAATCCACTACACGCGGGGCGCGATCCTCGGTGGGATCGGGCGTTTTGCTGACGCCTCGCGTGCGCTCGAGCGGACATTGGCGTTGAGTCCCCGTCACGTGGCCGCACGATTCAAGCTCGCGCTCGCGCTCGTCCGGCTCCAGCAGTACGACCGGGCGGTGATCCACCTTCAGCACGTCCTTCGCGACGAGCCGCGGAATTTCCGCGCCTACCATAACCTCGCGGCGATCGCCTACACGCAAGGCGATCTGGATCGGGCGGAAGCGCTCGAACGGCAGGCGCTCGCGATCGACCCGGGCTATGTCGAGGCATGGAATACGATTGGCGCGATATACCTGCAACGTCGGCAGCCCGAGCCCGCAGTGCGCGCACTCGAAAAAGCCATCGAACTGAATCCGTCGAGCGCACAGGCGCAGCAGAATCTTGGGTTGGCCTACCGCGCCGCGGGGCGGGTCGAGAGTGCGACCCAGGCGATGGCTCGTGCGTGCGTGCTCGACCGGCGCTACTGTTCAACGGGCGGCAAGCCCTGATACTGGATCGCCGGGCGTCGTCGGTCGGCTCGTGAAATCGAGGTTGAAATGCACCGGTCAATCGGTTGTCTTCTGCTCATGTTGCTCGGGCCGGTCGTGGGAGGCGTTGCGGCGGGCCGTCCGGTGTCGTTCACCACGACCGAAGGGACCTGGATGAACGTCGACGTGGCCCCCGATGGCCGCACCGTCGTGTTCGACCTGCTTGGCGACATCTATACACTGCCGATCGCCGGCGGAAAGGCAACGCGGCTGACCGACGGGCGCCCCTACGACATGCAACCCCGCTGGTCTCCGGACGGCCGGTCGATTGCCTTCACCAGCGATCGCTCCGGCAGCGACAACATCTGGGTCATGGCGGCCGACGGGAGCGGGCTCGAGGCGGTGACCCGGGAGAAGGATGGAGGCTTGACCGCACCCGCGTGGGCGCCCGACGGGCAATACCTCGCCGTCAGGCGGGATCCCACCTACAACCGCCGCGGATCCGCAGAATTGTGGCTGTATCACCGGAGCGGCGGTACCGGGGTGCGACTGACGGCGAGGGACGCACAGGGGGGGCTGAATCCGAACGGGCCGGTGTTCTCGCCCGATGGCCGGTGGATCTATTTCTCACACGGCCAGCGGGTGCTCGATTCCACCTGGGCGCCGTGGCAGGTGTGGCGGCTCGATCGGCGCACGGGAGACCTGACGCCGGTGACCACCGGGTTCAGCGGCGCGGTCCGCCCATCAATGTCCCGCGACGGACGGAGGCTGGCCTATGTGAGGCGCGATCACGCGACGAGCACGCTGGTGCTGCGTGATCTCGAGACCGGCGCGGCTCGGGACATCCGGCCCGGGCTCGATCGAGACGATCAACGCGGTACGACTGATTACGATGCCTATCCCGGTTTTGCCTTCATGCCGGACAATCGCTCGATCGTCATTGGCGCTGGCGGCAAGTTGCGCCGTGTGCCGCTCGACGGCGGCGCGGAGACCGACGTGCCATTCAGCGCCGACGTGGCGTTCGATCTTCCGGAGCGGCCCTACGTCGAACAGCGCATCGAAGACGGCGACGTTCGTGCGCGGGTCATCCGATGGCCAGGCTTCACCCCGGATGGACGATCGCTGGTCTTCGAAGCGTTCGGCAAGATCTGGATCCAGGAGTCCGGTGGCCGGCCGCGGCCGTTGACCACGGAGCCTCAACGGGAATACGCGCCGGCCATCTCTCCCGACGGCCGTTGGGTGGCGTACGTGAGCTGGGACGATCGCACCGGAGGGCAGCTGTGGAAGCGGCCACTCGCGGGGGGCAAGCCCCAGATGCTCACCCGGGTGGCGCGACAGTACGCCAACCCGTCCTGGGCTGCCGACGGATCGAAAATCGTAGTCGCCTGGCGATCGCCGAACTACGGAGCGACCGCCAACCTGACCGAAGACGATCCGTACCACGAGATCGTCTGGGTGTCGGCCGATGGAGGCGACACCCACGCCGTCAGCGTGGCGCGGCCGCGCAGCGCGGGTCGATGGTATCCGGTGCCACGATTTGCCGCTGGAGACGAGCGGATCTGCTTCATTACGGCGGCCAGCGACACGCGGAACGACTTCGTCTGCGCGCGGCTGGACGGCTCCGATCGTCGCGCGCTCGCCAGGTTCAAGTACGTCGAGGAAGCAGCGCTGTCGCCGGACGGCCGGCAGATCGGCCTGGGCACCGACATCGGCGGCCTCGCCATGTGCTACCGCAGCGACCTGTTCAAGTCCGCCGGCCTGCCGACCGAACGGGACAAGGTGTCCGCGCTGATCACCGATTGGGATGCCTACATCAAGACTGGCGAGCAGTACACCAAGGCGTCCGGGGGCAAGAAGTTCGTCGACGGCGCGGGACTGCTCATGGAGGCCGTCCTGCAGCAGCAGAAGACCGGATATGTGGCACCGGGCGACACCCTCGCCATGGACGGCGGCCCCAAGGTCGCCTGGGACACCGCCACCAAGGTGGTCGCCTCAGGGCTGTCGGCAAACCTCAAGCCCTTCACCCCGGAGTGGAACGCGGGGATGAAAAAC
>JACDBQ010000294.1 GCA_013694845.1 Acidobacteriota bacterium | reverse complement strand
TCGTGGCATAAACGCGATTGCCCGCGCGAGCCAGCCTTTCCGACACCTGGCGACCGAATCCCGCACTGCACCCGGTCACGACAATTGTTTTCACCATAGGCACGCCCTCCGTATTCCGATCATCGATCTCTCGAGATCACCGGGTCGCGTCGTCCGCGCGCGACCAACCGCCTGAGAGTCCGCGGCCCTCGCTAGAGCCAGTGCTGCCGCCGGAAATATCCCAGCATCCCGCCGACCAGCGCCAGCATCAACGCCATCACCCACCAGAACTGCGCCGGATCCCCGCCGGGCATGTGCGGCAGGTCAACGTTCATCCCCCACAGACCGGTGAGCACGGTCAGCGGCATGAAGATCGTCGCGATAATAGTGAGCACCTTCATCACGCCGTTCAACTGGTTCGACACCTGGGATAGGTGAGCGTCGAGCAGGCTGGTGACCCGATCCTGAAAGAACAGGGCTTCGTCCACGAGGCGGACGAGGTGGTCGTGCACGTCACGGAAACGGTAGGCCATCCCCTCCGAGATGATCGGGAACTCGCGCCGCGCGAGTCGGGCGACCGCGTCACGTTCGGGAAGGACCACACGGCGCAGCGACGAGACGTCCGCCTTGAAATCAAGGATCTGTTTCGCGAGCCGCGCGTGGGGATGCTGGAAGATCTCGGTCTCGAGCACGTCGAGCCGCTCGTTCAGCCGGTCGATCTCCGGTCGATAATGATCGACCATGGCGTCGACGATGCGGTGCAGCAGCGCCGTCGGCCCTTCGCCGAGCGCCCGGTTGTTGCGCACGCAGATGCCGCGAATGTCGGCCAGCGTGCGCGAGGTGCCAGGGTGCACGGTAACCAGGAACTGCGCGCCCAGAAAGAAATCGACGTCCTGCGTCTTGAAGCAATGCTCGCTCTCGCGGAAGTCGATGCCGTGCAGGATGAGATAGAGGTAGTCGCCGTAGGATTCCACCTTGGGGTGGTGGATCTCGCTGAGCGCGTCTTCTACGGCGAGCTCGTGAAAGTGAAATCCGTCAACCAGTATCCGGGACTCCTCTGGCGTGGGCTCGCTGAGATCCACCCATACCCAGACGCCACTGCCCGCCTTCAGCCAGTCCGGATCCACCCGGTCGACGCACTGGGTGGACTCGTTCTGGCTGCGATAAATCGTGATCACCGGGCTGATTCTAGCATCGTGCTTTGGCACAGCCGACGGGCGGGCTGACCGCCGGCCGCTTCACCGGATGGCGTCGCGCGCCACCCCGGCGCTGGTGATCACCACCGGCACGATGAATCCCTGTGGGTCGAAGCGCAACTCGTCGATGCACACGACGCGGTGGTTCCGGTCGGTTTCTCCAAGCGGCCGGCGGTGATACACGATGTAATACTTGCCCGAAGGCGCCGTCAGCACGGAGTGATGCCCGGCGCCGGTCGCCACCGACGGATCCTGCTGGAGGATTCTGCCTGCGCGTTTGAACGGGCCGAAAGGCGAGGTCCCGATCGCATTTACGAGTTCCTCGAACTGACGGATCTGGCGGCGACCCGCGTCCCGCGGCGGAG
Source organism: Acidobacteriota bacterium (assembly GCA_013694845.1). GTDB lineage: Bacteria > Acidobacteriota > Vicinamibacteria > Vicinamibacterales > 2-12-FULL-66-21 > JACDCA01. Next base: position 3,767 of record JACDBQ010000294.1, on the reverse strand, counting down.
CACGTGCGCGAACCCGCAGCACCAGATCCGTTCTGCGCGCTCGCGCCGGCCTGGCTACCGAGAACGGCGGCCAGGCGGTTGACGCAGGCTGTCGGCTAGAAGGTAAAACGCGTCGAAACCCCGAACGTGCGTGGCTGATTCGTTAAATAGCCGATGCGCGCGCGGGTTCCACGTTCCTGATCGAGTGACGTCAACGCTCTCTCGTCGGCGACGTTGTTGAGGTACACCGCCACGTCCCAGACGCTGCGCCGGATCCCCGCCCGCAGATTGAGAATGCTGTACGCCGGCAGCTTCGGATCATAGCTGAACGTGACCGCCGTCAGTGGCGCGCCAATCGTGTTGGCTTCGAACGTCAGGAGGCTGAGGGTGCCCAGATCCTCGTCACCGACCTGGGTGAACCTCGATCCGATGTGCTGGACCGTGCCGGTAAGGTAGGCAAGCGATCCCTGCCTGACCTGCCACTGGTAGGTGGCCGCGGCCGCGAGCTGTAGTCGCGGGACGGTTGGCAGTCGGCGGCCCTCCTCGATCCCTGACACGACGCTGACGCCCGCTGGAGTCGTGGAGGTGAGGGTCGATCGCAGCTCGGGATCGGTGAAGCTTCCGGAAACCGCGAAGTCGAAGTTGGAGGTGGGCGCGGCTTCGAACTCGACCTCGATCCCCTGGCTGCGCGCGTTTGGCACATTGAAGACGACTCGCGAGGAACACGAGCCCGCGGTGACAGTCGCCTGCAGGTCATTGATGTCGGCGTAGAATGCGGCGACGTTGAACGCGCCGTTCCCGTTCAGCACCCTCGACTTGAGGCCCACCTCGTAGTTCCAGACCTTCTCGTCTTTCCAGGTCTCGCGTCCGCCGAACGTCACCAGGTCCTGCGACGTACAGAGAGGAATATTGAGCGGATCGTTGATCCCCCCGAGACGGAAGCCGCGCGAGACCTGGGCGTTGAAGTTCACGTCGTCGGACACCTTGTAGGTCCCGATCAGACGCGGCGCCAGGCCATTCGCGTCGGTCTTGCCGGGCTGCGATACGACCAGCCGGCCGGTGTCGTTATGCGCGAAGATGCCGTCGAAGATCTGCTCTTTTTCCTCGTTGAAATGGTAGAAGCGCACGCCGCCGGTCAGACTGAAGCGCGGTGTGACCGGCACCGTCCCCTCGCCGAAGAGCGCGAACTGATCGAGCTTGTACCCCAGGTCCGAGAAGAACAGGCTGTCCTTGGGCGCCCTCAACCCGCGCGTTGGAATACCCGTGAGATCCTCGAATCCCGCCACCAGCAGGTTCTGACCGTAGTCGCGATCCGTCTTGCTGTAGAAGCCGCCGCCGATCCAGTGAACGCGGTTTCCGCCTCCCGAGAACCGCAGTTCCTGCGTCCACACGTTCGCTTTCGTGGCGTCGTCGAGTGGCGCATCAAGCGTGTAGACGGGTTCAGGCAGGCCGATGCTGCCCCCGGTGATGCTGCCGGTCAGCGCGGTCGCGTCACGGATCACGAGGACGTCGCGATAGACGTACGACGTGATCGACGTGAGCGTGACGTCGCCGAACCGGTAGGTGAGGTTGAAGTCACCGAGTACGAAATCGTCCGTGAACTTTTCCTCGAGCTGGGTGAACTGCCGGCGGCCGTCGAGCGTGACCGCCGGGCGCGTGGTCGTGAAGGGATTCGCGAGGATGTTGAAGGTGTCGGTGCGGTTCCAGCCATCCGTATTGACTCTCTGGTACAGGAGGCGTGGGACGACGGAGAGCCGGTCGTTCGGTTCGAACCTGACTGCGGCACGCACGCCGGCGCGGAAGCCGGTATTGACATCCTCCCTGACACTCAAGTCGGGTTGGACGGCGTCGATATATCCAGCGAGCCTGGTGTAGTAAGACGCCACGCGCAGCGCCGTCTTGTTCCCCAGCGGCACATTGAACCCGATCTTGGCATTCCCTCCAGAGCCGCCCCCGTCAACGAGACTCCCGCCGAATTCAGCGAACCCCTTTCGTGCGCCCAGTTCGGGCTGATTGGTGATGTACCGAACGGTCCCCGACAACGATCCGGCGCCGAACAGCGTGCCCTGCGGTCCACGCAGCACCTCGACGCGGCTCACGTCGAAGAGGTCGATATCCGGCGTGAACAACGAGAGCGAGACCACCGATTCGTCGAGATAGGACGCGACCTGCTCTTTGACGCCGGGCTGGTCCCGCACGATCTGGCCGGCGGAGATGCCGCGCATCGCAACCTGACTCTGGCCAGGTCCCAGATTCTGCACGGTGAACCCGCTCACGTTGGCCGCCACACCCTCGATGTCTTCGACGCCCCGGTCGCGCAGCAGCTTCTCGGTCGGCGCCGCCACGGAGAAAGGCACGTTGTGCAGGGTCTCGTCCCGTTTCATCGAAGTAACGGTTATTTCCTCGGTCAGCGTTGGCTGGAGCGAGAAGTCGAGAGATCTGGACGCGCCGCCCGCCACGTCCGCCGTTTGCGTGACTCTCCTCCAGCCCGCCAGCATCGCGGTCACGCTGTAGCTGCCCGGGGGCACGGCAAGCGTGTAGGTGCCGTCAGCGGCCGTGGTCGCGACCAGGGAGGCCTTGGTGCGCTGCTCGGTGGCCGTGACCGTGACTCCCGGAATACCGACGCTGGTGGGGTCGCGGACGACGCCCGTGAGTTGAGGGTCGCGGTCCTGACCCGATATCGGGCCGCCGAGGACCACGACGATCAGCGTGACCATGGCAGCGAGCGAGATCCGCTTGAAAAGCATAATTGAGTCTCCTTAGGCCCGGTTCATAACACAAATCGCGTCATTCGAGAACCTGGCCGTGCCGGGCACCGAATGACGGTGTGCGGCTAGCAAGGCGGAATGCGCCCTGTAGTACGGTAATTCGGTGGAGACAGCGCTTTCGCGGGGGCGACAGCTCGTGCAATCGGCGGCTCGCATCGTTGTCCTGACAGGCGCCGGGATTTCGACCGATTCAGGCATCCCGGACTTCCGGGGGCCGCGAGGGCTCTGGACGCTCGACCCCAAGGCCGGCCGCATGTCCGACATCCGGCACTACGTCGCGGATCCGGAAGTGCGACGGCTGTCCTGGCAGAGCCGGCTCGCGCATCCGGCCTGGACGGCCCACCCGAACCCAGGGCATCGTGCGCTGGTGTCCCTCGAGCGGCGGGGACGGCTCCACGCGCTCATCACTCAGAACATAGACGGCCTGCATCAGCGCGCCGGGAGCAGTTCGGACCTCGTCATCGAGGTCCACGGCACGCTTCACGTCGCCGTGTGTCTGGAATGCGGCCGGCGGCTGCCGATGCCGTTGGTGCTCGATCGTGTCCGCGCCGGCGAAGAAGATCCGCCCTGCCAGGCGTGTGGGGGAATCCTGAAGAGCGACACGGTGTCGTTCGGTCAGCCGCTGGAGGCTGCGGTGATCCATCGCGCCATGCGCGCCGCCAGCGACGCGGATTGCGTGATTGCGGTGGGCACGACCCTGCAGGTGTATCCGATCGCGGCCGTCGTGCCTGCCGCCAAGGCGTCAGGGGCGTCGCTGATCATCCTCAATGCGCAAGCGACCCCGTTCGACGACATTGCCGACGTGACACTCCCCGGGTCGATCAGCGAGGTGCTGCCGGCACTGATCGGCGATGACGAGAGCTCCGTGGAGTGACCCTACGGCCGTAAGCGTGGTCCGAAGGGATGGAATAGCGCGCCATCATCGACGTGACCGCCAGGAGTCGCCGCCAGTTCGTCTTGCCATCGCAGTGAGGTTGGACGTTGAGGATTGAGCGCCCCGCCGAACCATTGGATCACGGC
>JACDBQ010000695.1 GCA_013694845.1 Acidobacteriota bacterium | reverse complement strand
GTGCGAGACTGCCGACCGCGCGTTGCAGCCCTTCGGCGGACGGGCGGATCGGCTTCGCGAGCTGTCAGCGTTCGTCGCCGGCCGCAGCATGTAGCGATGACCGAACCTGAATCGCCCGGCACGGGCACCGACACGGTGACGCACGAACAGCGAGTCGACGAACTCCGGCAGCGCCTGCGATCCCTTGGATACCTCGACGCCGGGGTCGATCGTTTCGTGCTCGGCCCCGCGCGCGATGCGCGCGGCCCGATGACGATCGCCGCGCTGGCATCCCTGAGGATCGGCGTGCTCGCGGCAGCTCTGCTCGGGCCGGCCGCGGCGGTGGGAATCGGCACCCGCCTGCCGGGGCTGGTCACCGGCACGCGCGATGCAGCGGTCATCACTCTCTATCTCGCGCTGCTGTTCGGAATCGCCGCCACGGTCTTCTCGTTCGTCGCCAGCCTGCTGGTGGCCCGTCTGCCCATCCCCGGCGCGACGCACCGCCCTCGCCTGGTATCACGAGGCGCGGGAACGGTCGTCGGTGCGGCGTGCCTGGTCTACCTGACGCTCTGGTGGCGGATCGCGAACGCCGACGTCGCCGCGCTGTCTCCCCCGTGGACGGCATTCGTGCTCACGATCGCGGTTGCCATCAGCCTGCTGCTCGGGCATGCAACCAGCATCGCGAGCTTCGCGGTGCTGGTCGCACGGAATGGAGGACAGACCGCCGCGGGCGCTTCCCGCCGGTCCGCGTGGCGACTCACCGCGGTGGCCGCGGTGCTTGCCTTCTTCGGCGCAGGCGCCCTTCTGGTCATCGCGGCTCCAACTCCAGTCGACGAGGCCTCCCCCGCCAGCCTTGCGGTGGTGTCGTCAGGAGTGCGGATCAGGCTGCTTGCGATCGACGGCTTCGATCCGGCCGTGATGGACGCGCTCGGACCGACGGGGCGGGTCCCTCACCTCGCCCGGCTGGTCTCCGCCGGTGTCGTCCGTCTCTCGGCAGATGCCGTTCGAGACCCCGCCCGCGACTGGACCACTATCGCCACCGGACAACCGCCTGAGGTGCACGGCGTCCATGGCCTCGAGACGCGGCGGGTCGCGGGTCTGCAGGGGACGGTTGCGTCTGTGGAGCACCGGGGCCTCGCGAGCGCGCTTCGAGGGGCGACCGATCTTCTTCGACTCACGCGCCCGTCCACCGCGAGCGGTGCGGAACTTCGGTCGAAGACCATCTGGGAAGTGGCGGCCGACGCCGGGCTGCGTGCGGCGGTCCTGAACTGGTGGGCGACCTGGCCGGCCACGCCGTCGGGGAACAATCCGCCCGTCGTTGTCTCCGACCGCGCGCTTCTGCGTCTGGAGCGGGGCGGTGCGCTGGATGGGGAGATCGCTCCTGCAGCCGTCTACGAGCGGTTACGAGGTGACTGGACGGCGATAAAGGCCGAAGCGGCGACGCTGATCGCGACCCTGCTGCCGGACGGCGATGATCGGGCAACATCAACGGCCCTGCGCCGGGCGGCCGAAGTGGACGCGCTGCAGCTCGCAATGGCATCCCGCCTGGACACTGCTTCGCTGGACTTCATCGCACTCTATCTACCGGGGCTGGACATCGCGCAGTACACGTTGCTGGGATCGGGCCAGACGCTTTCCCCGTCGGCCCTGGCCGCCCGGCTCGAGGGATTGCGCAGCTACTACGTGTTCCTCGATGGACTCCTACGCGACGTGGTCACCCCCGCACCCGGCGAGTTGGTCATCGTCGTCGCACAGCCCGGCCGCATCACCACGATCGACCACGGCCTGATGGTCGCATCGGGCGAAACGGCGGCGATGGGGGTCCGAGCGGAAGGACGCCCGGCCGACATCGCGCCGACCGTACTTCACGCGCTCGGGATCCCGATCAGTCGCGAGCTGGCGGGCCGACCGATCGCAGCTCTCTTCAGCAGCGACTTCACGGCGCGGTTCCCGATCCGGGATGTCGACCGCTACGGGCGACGGCGTGCGCTGGTGGGACTGAGGGGGGGGCAACCGCTCGACCGGGAAATGATCGAGCGGCTCAGGAGCCTGGGATATGTGCGGTAACCGGGACGCGGGGTGCGGGATGCGGGATCCGCGGGGTGCGGGGTCCGGGATGCGGGACGGTTACTGCCGTCCGACCAGCTTCCACACCCCTGGTAGCACGGCCGCGCCCAGGAAGATCTTGAAAACGTCGCCGAGCAGGAATGGATAGAGGCCGGCTCGCAGTGCCGCGTCGAACCCGATGGCGGCCGGACGTGCGACGAACGCGAGCCAGGGGACACCGAGCGCGAAGATCACGACGAGGCCCGCGGCCATTGCCAGCACGGACGTCGAATACCGACGGTCCAATCCCCGTTCGGCCAGGTAGCCGGTGAGATAGGCGGCGAACGGGTAACTGATCAAGTATCCGCCGGTCGGGCCCAGGAGCCGGAGAGGGCCCTGCGGGAGAATCGGGGATGCGGCGAACACAGGCAGACCTGCGATACCGGCGAGCAGGTAGAGGACCTGAGCCGCCATGCCGAGCCTGGAACCGAGCGCCGCGCCACCGAGCAGCACCACCATGTCCTGCATGACGAGCGGAACCGGGGTGAAGCCCAGGGGGACGCTGATCTGTGCGGCGGCCGCCGTGGCGGTAGTGATCAGGAGCACCGCGGCGACGCGCGACGCCGCGGACGTGCCGGTTCCAGCGGTCCACGTGGTGAGCAGCGTGCCGGGTCGGCCGGTAACAACGTTCATAGGAGACGGATTCTAGCGCATGCATACGGCACTGACAATTGCGGGCAGCGACTCGGGAGGGGGCGCCGGCATCCAGGCCGACCTGAAAACGTTCGCGGCCCATGGGGTCTACGGCATGAGCGCCCTCACCGCCGTGACGGCTCAGAACACACGGGGGGTCATGGCTTGGGAGCCGGTCTCAATCGGGCTGGTCGTCGCCCAGATCGAAACGGTGGCCGATGATATCCGGCCCGACACGGTCAAAACCGGGATGCTTGCGAATGCCGACATCGTGCTCGCGGTAGCGGCTACTCTCCGGCGCCTGTCGTTGGCGCGTGTCGTGGTCGACCCGGTGATGATCGCCAAGGGGGGTGACCGGTTGCTCGAGCAGTCGGCGGTGGCAGCCATCCGCGACGAGTTGCTGCCGCTTGCGCACGTGGTGACCCCGAATATCCCGGAAGCAGAGGTTCTGGCCGGAATGACGATCACATCGTTGGACGACATGCGCGAAGCCGCGCGTCGGATCCTCTTATTGGGTCCCCGGGTCGTACTGGTCAAGGGCGGGCACCTCGAGGGTGAGGAAAGCATCGACGTCGCTGCGTCCGGTGCAGGTTCCTTCGAGCTTCGGTCGCCTCGGCTGCGAACGGTCCACACCCACGGTACTGGTTGCACTCTCGCGTCGGCGATCGCGGCGAACCTCGCGACCGGCCTCGGCGATCGGAAGGCCATTGCGCGCGCCAAGGCATATGTGGACGGCGCGATGGCGCACGCGCCAGGGCTGGGTGGCGGCCACGGACCGCTGAACCATTTCTGGCGCGGGTTATACTGAAATCCGTGCCCCAGCGATTACGGGTCAGCCCCGCGCGGTTCCGCGTGAGTGACGATCCGATCGACCAGGCCGAGGTCGCCTCATCGATCGCGGCGCCCGGCTCCGGCGCGGTCGTGACCTTCGTCGGCCTGGTTCGCGATTACAACGCCGGTCGACAGGTGCTCTTTCTCGAGTACGAAGCATTTGCGCCGCTGGCGGTGAAATCGTTCGACCGCATCGCCAGCGAAGCGACGGAGAAGTGGCCGAGTGCCGCCCTGGCGATCCATCACAGGACCGGCCGGGTCCGAATTGGCGAGGCGAGCATCGCGATCGCGGCCGTTTCCCCGCATCGCGCCGACGCATTCGCCGCCTCGCGTTACGCCATCGAACGGATCAAACAGATCTCGCCGATCTGGAAGCACGAGCATTTCGAAGGGGGCGAGGTCTGGATCGAAGGCGCTACGGCGGATCTCGAGGATGAAGCCGCGCGCCGTGTTGCGCTCGAGCGCGCATGCTGGTAACCGTCCGTCTCTTTGCGCGGCTCCGCGAAATCGCCGGCGCGCCTGAAGTTCAGGTGGAAGTGCCGCTCGGCGCGACGGTCGGGGACGCGTGGGCCGCTCTCAGCGCGAGGCATTCGGCGCTGGCGGCATACGCGACGAGCATCTCCTGTGCGGTCAACGAGGATTACGCGCGGATGACGGAGCGGCTGCAGGAGGGTGACGAGGTCGCATTCCTGCCGCCGGTTTCCGGAGGGTGAAGGATTCAGAGCGATCGGAGCCGCTTCCGGGCGGCGCCTGTCCTCGTCCAGAAGAAAACTATGCTCGATAAGTTGAGGGCCGTCGAGGCCCGCTACGACCAGCTGAGCGCCGAGATGGCAGACCCCGCCGTCCAGGCGGATAACACCAAGTTCCGTACGCACTCGAAGATGCTCTCCGAGATGCAGCCGCTGGTGGATGCCTTCCGCGGGTACAAAGCAGTCGTCGAGCAGGTCGCCGCGACCCAGGAGCTGCTGAAGGACCCGGACATGCGGGACCTCGCGCAAGAGGAGCTCCAGTCACTCGAACGGCGGCGCAATCAGCTGCTGGCCGACATCAAGGTGCTGCTCATCCCCAAGGATCCGAACGACGCGAAGAACGTCGTCCTGGAAATCCGGGCGGGGACCGGCGGCGACGAAGCCGCGCTGTTCGCGTCAGACCTGTTCCGCATGTACTCGCGCTACGCCGAACGCCAAGGTTGGAAGATCGAAGTGCTGAGCACGAGCGACAGCGGCGCCGGCGGGATCAAGGAAGTCATCGGGCTGATCGAGGGGCGGAACGCCTACAGCCGGCTGAAGTACGAGAGTGGCGTCCACCGAGTGCAGCGGGTGCCGGCGACGGAAGCCAGCGGGCGGATTCACACCTCGACCGCAACCGTCGCCGTTCTCCCCGAGGCCGAAGAGCTCGACATTCAGATCAGCGAAAAGGACCTGAGAGTGGACACGTTCTGCTCGAGCGGTCCCGGCGGGCAGAGCGTCAACACCACGTATTCCGCGGTTCGTATCACGCACCTGCCGACGGGACTGGTCGTGTCGCAGCAGGACGAGAAATCGCAGATCAAGAACCGGGCAAAGGCGATGAAGGTCCTCCGCTCGCGGTTGTACGACCTCGAGATGCAGAAGCAGCAGGACGCGATTGCCAAGGATCGGCGGACGCAAGTCGGTACCGGCGAACGGTCCGAAAAAATTCGCACCTACAACTTCCGCGAGAACCGCATCACCGATCACCGCATCGGGCACACGATGCACCAGCTCACCCTGGCGCTCGATGGTGATCTCACGGAACTGATCGACGCCGCCGTCTCCTTCTTCACCTCTGAAAAGCTCAAGGAAGCGACGGCGGCCGAGACCACGTCCTGATGCCGTCGGTCGCCGAGCGCCTTGCCGCGGCGCGAGGGACGCTGGAGGCTGCCGGTCTCGATCCCGCCGACGCGGCACTCGATGCCGAGGTACTTGCTCGCCACGTGCTGGGCTGGGATCGCGCTTCTTTGCTCACGCGTGGGCGTGACCCCGAGCCCGAGACCTTCGAACCGAGCTTTTCCACCCTCATCTCCAGGCGCGCCGAGCGCGAGCCGGTCGCGCAGATCCTGGGTTATCGCGAGTTCTGGGGTCTCGAGTTCGAGGTCACGAGGGACGTTCTGATCCCTCGGCCCGAGACTGAGCTCATCGTCGAGGAGGCCCTGGCCTTCGCGCGTACCCGCCCCTGCGAGCACGTCATCGACGTCGGCACCGGCAGCGGATGCCTTACGGTGGCGATCGCTCGCGAACTGTCGACGGTTCGTGTGCTGGCGATCGACCAGTCGCAGGCGGCGCTCGGCGTCGCGCGGCGGAACGCCGCTGCGCACGGCGTCACGGGCCGGGTGACGTTCCACCTCGGAGACGTTCTCGATGGCCTCACGGTGCGGGCGGATCTGATCGTATCGAATCCCCCGTACGTCCCCGACGGCGATGCGGCCGACATGCAACCGGAGGTCGTCGGGTACGAGCCGCACGCCGCGCTGTTCGGCGGACCGAGCGGCTTCGATGTCGTCCTCCGCCTGCTCGAGCAGGCTGCGGATCGTCTCGCGACCGGCGGAATGCTCGTAATCGAATGTGGGTTCGGCCAAGCCGCGAGCGTGATGCAGCTGGCCGAACGGCTGGGATGGCGGATCGTCCGCCTCCGTGAAGACCTGCAAGGCATTCCCAGGGTCCTCGTCCTGTCCCGCGACGTCCCCTAGAATCGTGCGATCGCGGCTTCGGCCGCAGGAGACCAGATGCCCGATTGCCTCTTCTGCAAGATCATCGCGGGTGACATCCCCGCATCGCTCCTCTACGAAGATGAGCGGCTCGTCGTGCTCGCGGACATCAACCCGCAGGCGCCCACCCACGTTCTCATCATCCCGCGACGTCATATCGCCACGTTGAACGACCTGGGGCCGGGCGACGACGCGCTGGTGGGAGAGATGACGCGACGCGCCGCCGCCGTCGTGCGGGAACACGGTCTGGACAGTCGCGGCTACCGGACGGTTTTCAACTGCAACGCGGATGCGGGCCAGACCGTCTTCCACATCCACATGCACGTGCTCGCAGGGCGCAGACTGGCATGGCCGCCCGGGTAGGCCAGGGGCTGACGGCCTCATCACGCCGTGCCGCGGCCCTCAGCACCCGGCCGCCGCACCCCTATCGTTGCGCGAGCAGGTAGTGTCCGCGGCGCGCTTCCGGCGCCAGAAAAAAATCAACGACGTGGTATCCGCGTGCGAAGTAGCTCTGAAAGATCCGCCGCGTCGTCATGCGCCACTGAAATGCGAGGTCGGAGACGGCCGCCTGCATGTCGCTGAACCCGGTGGGAATTTCGACAAGGACGCGGCGCGATTCGTGGGCAAGTTCCCCGTCGACGGGTTCCAGCCAGGCGCCGTGTTTCGAGGGGTTCACGACCGGAGCGGATGCGACCGACGCGTCGCGGACAAGAGGGCCGGCGGCCGATATCCTGCGCTCGACATGCGGTTCGCTCAACCGCCACTCCGCAATGAAGCGATCGGTGGGCGTCCCACGGTGCAGGGGACTGCTCGACTCGCCGTAGATGTTCTCCTCGTACTCCTCGACAACGACTCCGAGCTTCGCGAAGTTGAGGTGCGCGTTGAACGCCTGAAGCGGATCGTACGTCCATTCCACCAGGTGGATTCCCATCGCCAGCGTGGCCTCGCGTTGGGCGAGCTTCAATTGACGGCCGAGCCCCGCTGACCGGGCATCCGCGATGACGCCCAGCATGTGCGACCACTGCGTCGGACGGCCCTGTTTCCAGCCCGGGATCGAGTAGACGAATCCCGTCATGGCGCCGGCTGCGTCGAACGATCCGAGCAACACTCCGCCCCGCTTGATCGACACGATGAGTACCGGAGCAGGCACGACGTCTTCAGCGTCGGTGTATCCCCAAACCTGCCGCTCGAGCTCCACCACCTTGCGGCAGTCCTCGAGCGTTTGCAGCGGCCGGATGGTCGCGGGGAACATGGTCGCGGCAGCCCCACTCACTCCCGCGGTCCGGCGACCGCCACGGCGGCGCGGAGCGGGTCAAGGACCTCGCGTGCCGCCTCTCGCACATCATCCATGCTCACTGCGCCGAGACAGGAGGGCAGACGACGGTCGAAGTCGAGGCCCAGGCCGAACTGCTCGGTGTACTGGATGAACTCGGCGATGCTCTCGTTGGTTTCGAGCATTCGGGGAAGCGCCCCGATCAGCGAGTCGCGAGTGTCCTCGAACTCCCGCCGGGTCGGGCCGTCGGCCCCAAGCGCGCGGACCTCGTCGTCGATCGCCCCGATCGTCCGGGTGACGTTGGCGGGATCGACGCCGGCCCTGATGATGAGCGGACCTTCGCCAACGGTCGCATCGAAGCTGCTGTAGGCGTAATAAGCCATCCCTTGACGCTCGCGAATGTTGTCCGCCAGCCGGCCCCCGAGCCCGAACTGCCCCAGCACGTTGTTCATCATCCAGTACGCGTAGTATCGCGGATCGACCCGCCGGATCGTCGTAAAGCCGTAACAGATGTCCGCCTGGGATTTGCCGGGCATGACCGCGGTTCGCACGGTTCGAAGGTCGTGCAGTACAGGCGGAGCGATGGGCTCGTCTGGGCTCACCGGTTGCCGCCACTCGTCGAACGACCGCGCCGCCGAGGTGACGGCCGCACCGGCGGCTACGTGTCCGACAATCGCGACGCGAAGCGCTGATGGCACCATGTAGCGGGCGTGAAACTCCACGAGATCGCGGCGTGTGATCGATCCGAGGCTCTCGACCGTTCCCTTCACGGTGCGGCCGTACGGATGGGCGGCGCCGTAGAGGATTCCAAGGAGCAGGTCGCGGGCGACCTTGGACGGATCATCCTGATCTTCGCGCAGCGAAGTGACCGCCTCGATCCGGCGTTTCTCGATCTCTTCCGCAGGAAAGACCGGCCGCCGCGCGATGTCAGCGATGAGCGAGAGGATTTCGCCGAAGTCCTCGCTGAGGCAGACGCAGGAGATGGTCAGTGTGTGACGCGAGGCCGACACTCGTAAAGAGACGCCCCGATCGTCCAGGGTCTCGGCGACGTCAGCCGCCGAACGAAGCGATGTCCCGCGATCGATGGTACGCCGCGTGAGGTAGGCGACGCCCGGGAGGTCGGGCGGATCGTTCGCACTGCCGCAGTAGAAGGTTGCGTTGACCGCCACGGACGGGGTGGCCGTGCTTTCGTGCGTCAGCACGACAACGCCGTTGTCCAGGACGTCGCGGGTAGGCGACACCGGGCGCGTGAGCGCGCCCGTGCTCACCGGCCACGCCTCGCTGGAGTCGACCAGCCAACCGTGCGGGTCGAGGCGCCCAGAGCCTGACGCGCCGCCTGGCCCATCTGCTCGGCCGTGACCATCGCGATGCGGCACTCCAGCTGCTCGAGGTAGCCGGGTCCAGCCACGGTATCGAAATATCCGAGTTGATGCGCGATACTCGTGACGCTGTCGTTCTCGAATACCAGGCGGGCACGTAGCTGCCGGCGCGCCCGCGCAGCCTCCGCCTCGGTCACCCCCTGGGCCGCAACCCGTTCAATCGCGCTCAGCGCCGCGTCCTCCAGTACTTCGAGCGGCACTCCATCCGCCGCAGTGAAGGACAGGGAATAGATGAAGGGATCCCGGGTGGGGAGGAGCACGCCCGAAACCGATGCCGCGAGGCCGTCCTCCACGAGGGCTGTGTAGAGCCGTGCCTTACGCTGGGGTGGGGTTCCGCGGAACGCGCTCCAGAGGCTGACGCCTTTCGCACCGCTCAGAACAGCGTCCAGGGCGAGCAGCGGGACGAACCCGCTCTCGCTCACGGCAGGCGCCGGGAATGCGAGCTCGAGGTAGGCGGTCGTGCCTCCCCGCTCGAGCACCACCCGGCGCTCACCGATCTGGGGGGGCTCGGCGGGACGCTGGTACCGTCTGACTTCCGCGGCCGGTATCGAGCCGAAATACTTGTCCACCCTCCGCAGCACGTCGTCGGTGTCGACGTCGCCGACGATGACCAGCGTCGCGTTAGCAGGCATGTAGTGGCGCTGGTAGTGACCGTAGAGGTCGGCCCGCGTCATCGACTGCAGGTCGTGCAGCCAGCCGATTGTCGGATGCCCGTAGGGGTGGACCCTGAGGGCGGTTGCGGTCACCTCGAGATCGAGCACCTGGTCGGGATCATTCTCGGCTCCCTGCAACTCCGAGATAACCACCGTCCGCTCCGACTCACACTCTTCTGGCTCGAACAGCGACGAGGACATCCGCTGCGCCTCGAGAAACAGGAGCGTGTCGACTGCCGCGCTCGATGCCGTCTCCAGGTAGGTCGTCTGATCGATCCAGGTGTAGCCGTTCCACATCCCTCCGAGCTTCTCGACGATTCCCTTCATCTGGTCGCGCGAGATCTGTTCGGTGCCTTTGAAGTTCATATGCTCGACCCAATGCGAGACCCCGGTCAGACCTGGAGGCTCGTCGCCCGAGCCGACACGGTACCAGCACCAGACCGACACGAGCGGTGCCGTGTGGATCTCCTGCACGAGGACGGTCAGGCCGTTGGCGAGCACTTCGCGACGAACCGTACTGCGAGTTGCTGCCTGGAAGGGACACATAGAACAATTATATGAGGCCGAAAACGGCCTGTTTCGCAGCGTTTCCAGGGAAATTTACAAGAAGCTCTGCCATTCATCTGGTCACGAACTTGCAGCTTGGTTGGCTGAACAGATTCACCGGGCGCCGCCCGGGTCTTTTTGGAGGGTTTTCCTATGTTTCGAAAGCTCAGCCGGCCTGCCGTCGCGGGTCTCGCACTTGTCAGCATCTTCTGGGCTGGGTCAGCGACCGCCCAGGTTACAGGAACGGTGGTCTTGAAGTCCGGCGAACGTCATACCGGCGCTGACATCGATTACCGGTACGACCGCCGGATGGTATCGGTCCGCACCGGCCAGAACGCGCAACCACGAGTGGACGTCGGCCAGGTGGCCTACGTGGATTTCGGAGGCGCGCCCGACGCTCAGCTGAACCTCACCGGATCGCAGGAAGCCGTCGTGCTCAAGGACGGCACCGTCGTTCGCGGTCAGATCATCGAACTGGGCCATGAAACGCCGAGCGACCGGTCCTCCGCGTTTCTGGTGATCATTCGCGATTCGAACGGCCAGGAGCAGCGGCTGAACTC
>JACDBQ010000287.1 GCA_013694845.1 Acidobacteriota bacterium | reverse complement strand
GCGCTATGGGGTCCGACACATCCGCCAGCAGGCGGATGCTCTCGCCGGCTGCCCCGAACGTTCCAGCTCCGAAGCTCGCGCCGATGCCGCTGGGGATGACCACCGCGACCGGGGCGTCACCATTCCGCACGACTTGCTCGGCGCTTACGCGGGTGAAGGGGGTGCCGGCGTCATCCACCGTGCGGACCCGAAGCGCTGTCTCTTTCTCGAGACCCGCCACGATGCGCGCGCTCAGCTCGGACCGGTCCTCGTCGACGACCGCGACGCGAATGCGAGAGGTCTGGGACGCCTGCCCGCCGAACACGGACGCAAAGATCGAAAAGAACACGATCGGCAGCAAGAACGTCAGCGCCACCGCGACCCGATCGCGTCTCAGGTTCAGCCAGCCAGCCTTCAGCAACGTCAGGATCATTCTCTCAGCTCCCTGCCAGTCAGATGGATGAACACGGCCTGCAGGCTCGGTCCGCGGACCTCGACGTCGTCCACGGTGTCGCCTGACGCGCGAATCTTCTCGAGCAGCGGAGGCAGATCGGCTGCGACATCACGCATGCGGGCACTGACTACGCCGCCGTTCACGAGTCGCAGGGTCACGAGGCGGTCCTTGCCGACCGTCCGATCGACCAGTTCCGGCAGCGTACCGGACGCGATCACGCGGCCATGATCGATGATGACCGTGCGCGAGCACCGCGCCTCCGCTTCCTCCAGGTGGTGCGTCGTCAGCAGCAGCGACACACCCGAGTCCCTGAGCGCGGTGAGCGTGTCGTAAATACGGTCCCGGCTCTGGGGGTCGACCCCGACGGTCGGTTCGTCGAGCAGCACGACCCGCGGCTGGTGGACAATGCCGCAGGCGATGTTCAGCCGCCGTCGCATGCCGCCCGAGAACCCTTTGACAGGCTCGGTGGCGCGATCCGCCAATCCCGTGTGTTCGAGCGCCCAGGCGATCTGCCTGGTCAAGGCCGCGCCCGCTAAACCCTGGAGCGCTCCGAACACCGCGAGATTCTCCCGGGCCGACATCAATGGATACAGGGCGATCTCCTGCGGGACGATGCCGAGGGCGGCGTGAGTGCCTTGCGGTGGAAGGGGCTCGCCGAAGATCCGAATCTCCCCACCGTCGAGTTTGACTCGCCCTGCCACGGCGCGGATCAACGTCGTCTTCCCTGCTCCGTTCGGACCGAGCAGCGCGAGCAACTCTCCCTGCCGGAGCTCGAAGCTCGCATCATCGAGGGCGGTAGTCGTGCCGAAAGCCTTGCGAGCGCCGGTGACCGTGAGCACGTCCATGCGCGTAATCTACGCGCACTCGCACCGTCCGTTCGCCCGTTTCGGCGAACGGAGGACAACCGCCGGTAGGTACCCGGCCGGTCTACGTCGCGCCTTTGTTCTTGAGGTGCTTCTGCAACGCCTTTCCCATGACCTTGGAGCGGCGCTTGTCCTCGAGCAGTGCGCGCGCATCGAGCTGCCTGGCCTGGTGCTCGCGTTCGACGGCGAGCTTGTGGAAGCTGTCGAGACGCGTCTTCGCGAGATCGCCCGACGCCACCGCGCTCCGAACCGTACAGCCGGGCTCACCGGTGTGCCGGCAATCCCTGAAGCGACAGGACGCTGCCAGCTCTTCGATGTCTGCGAACGCCTCGCCCATCGAGTCCCCCGACTCCCACAGCTGCAGTTCGCGCATCCCGGGCGTGTCGATGAGAACCCCACCGGTTCCGAGCAGAACCATCTGCCGTGCGGTGCTGGTGTGACGTCCGCGGCTGTCGGTGATGCGCACATCCTGGGTGCGGAGGAGGTCGTGCCCGACCAGCCGGTTGACGATCGTGGACTTGCCGACCCCCGAGGATCCGAGAAGGGCCGCGGTTCTCCCGGTGTCCAGGTAACGGCGGAGTACGTCGAGGCTCTCGGGGCGGTGCGCCGACACCGCGTGGACGTCCACCCCGGGCGCTACCGCCTGTACGTCGGCGAGGTGCCGGGCCGCGTCTTCGACGAGGTCCGCCTTGTTGAGCACCACAACCGGAGTGGCGCCGCTCTCCCAGGCGACGACGAGATAGCGCTCGATCCGTCGCGGGTTGAAGTCGCCGTCGAGTCCGCCGATCAGGAACACCGTGTCGATGTTGGCCGCGATGACCTGCTCCTCGGTCGCATCCCCGGCCGCGCGGCGCGAGAAGCGGCTGAATCGCGGGAGCACCGCATGAATGCGGGCGTCTCCGTTCTCCACCGGTTCGAGCACGACCCAGTCACCCACCGCCGGGAAGTCGGGCCGGGTTTGCGCACGATGCCGAAGACGACCCGATACGCGCGCCAGCGTCTCTCCCGCGAGGGTCGCCACGCGGTAGATGTGCGTGTGCTCGAGGACGACACGACCCGGCACGCGTCCTTCGCTCGCGTGCTCCGCGAACGCTGACGCGAACCGTTCGGTCCACCCATACTCCTCGAGGAGATCTGACATCGACAACGGATGATACGCCGGTCGACGATGACCTCGCCGTCAGACCCGGCCCGAGAGCTCCCCCACCTCGAGCTTCGGCGCGGCGCCGGTCCTCTCCAGGCACCGGAGCACCTCGGCGACACTCCAGGCCTGGGCCACGCACCCGCGCGGCACATACGGCGCCTCGGCATCGAAGATCTCGCTGATGGATCCGACACACCCCTGGGACAGATGCGGCTCGAAGCCGTCCAGCAGGGCCCGCGCACCAGCGGTGTCATCCGGGTAGACCTTCAGCCACGCGTCCACGAAAGGACCGATCAGCCACCCCCACACCGTTCCCTGGTGATACGCGGCGTCTCGTGCGCGCAGATCGCCGTAGTACCTGGCCTTGTAGTCCGGATGGCCCGGCGCGAGCGATCGGAGCCCCACCGGCGTCAGCAGCCTCTCCCGGACGGTCCGCATCACTGTCTCCCACCGCTCGGGCACCAGCACGGGGTGATCGAGAGAGATGGCCAGAATCTGGTTCGGACGGCACGCAGCGTCGTC
>JACDBQ010000276.1 GCA_013694845.1 Acidobacteriota bacterium | reverse complement strand
ACTTCGGCGAGCTGGTATTCACTCTCCGCGGCGGAAACTGAGATAAGGATCCTAGGCCGACAGGGGAGATGGGCCGACGCGGCACGGAAGGCGGACGAGGCAATCAAGATCGCTGCGAAGAACGATGTCAGACCTTTCTTAGTGTCACTCAGATTGCGCCGAGCTCTTTCGATTGCTGCATCAGGCGGACGGCTTCGATCAAGTGACATCCCGACATCAGCCGATTGGTCGGACTGGTCCTTAGGCAGCCAAGGAACATTCTGGCTTGTGCGCGCCATGGCCTGCGCCGCTCCAACTCAAGCGAGTACTTATTCGCGGCGAGCAGTCCACATCTTTAAAGGTATCGGCGACCGGAACTCAGAATTCGACGCTCAACAGATCGCGTCTCTTAAAGGAGACGCCACCGCACCTGGCGCCACCCTAGACAGCGCGGTCGCACTCATCGAAGTCGCTGGGCACCCTCACATCCTCGCCCGCGAAGCCTTCGCCCTCGTGATGGGATCCGGGTGCGTGGACGAAGCGGCCCTCATCGCGCGAGGACCGAAGACGATCCGCGTCCTCGAAACCGTCGGGTGGCTGGAGCGGGAGGCGATGCTGGCGGCTCGCAAAGTCGACGAGGCCGCAACCATCGACTGTGGCACCCACCGCGACGAGGCACTCCAGATCATCGCCCGGCCGCAGGACGATCTCGAGCGGCGATGCACCTGGATCGCCATCAAGAAGCTCGTCGTCACCGCCCTCACCCTGGATCGCTACCGCCGCGACGAAAAACAGCGCGCCGCACTCTGGCCCGCCGAATCGCTCGAAGGAGATCCCGACATCATCTGGGTGTCGGAGCCGATCAACGAGGTCGTCCGCGTGGCGCGCCGCATCGGCCCCACACCGCTCTCCGTCCTGCTGACCGGCGAGACCGGTACCGGCAAGGAGATGCTCGCCAAGACGATTCACCTCTCGTCAGGCCGCGCCGACAAGACCCTGCTCGCGTTCAACTGCACCGCAGTGCCCCGAGACATGCTCGAAAGCCAGCTGTTCGGCTATCGCAAGGGGGCCTTCACTGGAGCCGACACGTCGTTCACCGGCATCATCCGCGCCGCCGAAGGCGGCACCCTCTTCCTCGACGAAATCGCCGACATGCCGGCCGACCTCCAGCCCAAGATGCTGCGGTTCCTCGAAACCCACGAGATCCACCCGCTCGGCGAGCCTCACCCGATCAAGGTGGACGTCCGAGTGATCGCCGCGACCAACGCAAGCCTCGAACAGCTCGTGGCCGACGGCCGATTCCGGCAGGATCTCTTCTACCGCCTCAACGTCGTTCGCCTCCGCCTGCCACCCCTGCGTGAGCGGCGCGAAGAGATCCCGGCCCTCGTCGAGCACTACATCCGGCGCTACGCCGACCAGCAGAAGAAAGGACGGCTGACGGTCAGCGACGAAGCACTCGAGTATCTGCTGCTCTACGCCTGGCCCGGGAACCTGCGGCAGCTCGCCAACGAAGTGAACCGCATGATCGCCATGGCCGAACCCGACGCGGTACTCACGGCGGCGCATCTGTCGGCCGAAATCCAAGCCACCCGCCGAACGATCCCCGCGTCGGCCGCGCCCGACTCCGAGCTGCGGATCAGTCTCGATCAGCCGCTGCCCGCGGCGGTCGAACTGCTCGAGCGGACCATGGTCCAGGCGGCACTGGCCCGGTCGAAAGGACGCCTCGAAGAGGCGGCGAAGAGCCTCGGGATCTCGAGGAAAGGACTCTTCCTGAAGCGGCGCCGCTGGGGCCTGCAACAGGCCTGACCACGCGCGCCGCTCTCGGACTGGTGCTGCTCGGCAGAAGCCGCACTACTCCCCGAGCGCCCGCTCCGCCTGGCGGTAGTGCCGCACGACGTGAGACACGGCCCAGTCACCGAGCTGATACAGGTTGATGGTGCCGACCAGCGGATTGGTGACGCCCAGCTTCATTCCACGCTCCGGCGTCAGCGTGTCGAGTGCCCGAGCCATCTTCAAGGCTGATGCCTCGAGGGCGGCGATCGAATCGTGCCGGGTGACGCCCGCGGGCGGCCGGACAGCCGATGGGGCATCGAGCTGCCCGGGAATTCTCGAGACGATCTCCCCCCAGGGTGTCTCGACGAAGTCGTCGGCCAGGCTCTTGGCGCCGGGCGAGTCACCCGACATCAACGCCGCAAACCGCGTGTTGACGGAAGCGACGTGCCAGCCTACCTGCGCCGCCGACCAGCACCCCGCCGCGACACGCTGCGCCGGGCCGTCGGCCGCCTGTCGCAGGAGGCCAACGAGATGCTCGTTTCCCGACGAGAACCCCTCCCGTAAGTGACGCACGCGCGCGAGGTGCTCGGATTGTCGTGAGTCCATCGTAAAGACGAGGGCCGGTGCAACCCGGCCTCCCCGGCATGGGTCAGGTCAGCGGGTCCCACCGAAGAACGACGGAAGCGGCATGTCACGCATCGTGTGAAGGCCAGGCGCGACATCCAGGACCTTGGGGAGCGAATTCACGGTGATGGACGCCGTCGCCACATCGCCGTGAACCCCACCCGCCATCTTCATCTTCAACGCCGGCGAGCCCGTGATCTCGACGGCATCGAACGACTCGGGAGCGCCGAGATACGCCTCCATGTGAAGCGTGATCACAGCCTTGCCGTCGCGGTAGCCGACACCGTCCTGCACGATCCCGCACACGAATCCCGGCTCGACGGCGAGGAACTCGCTCGAGACCGCTTCCGACGCGATCTTCGGCTGGATCTCGTCGGTGATCCGATCGAGCTTCCAGCCGAGCGCATCGGCGATCATCGACACCGACTCCGCCAGGCCCACGTGGCGCACGCTCGCGTCATCGACCTTCTGCTGGAACTGCGCACGGGTGAGCCCGGCGCCGATCTTCTGCTGGAAGGGCAGACGCCGGATCCGCGCATCCTGGATGCGATCGATGTGAATGGCGTCGACCCGTTCGCACACGCCGGTCAGCATGATCGGCAGCGCGTCCATCACGAAGCCGGGATTCACGCCGGTCCCCAGGATCGCCACCTTATACGTCTTCGCGAGCTGGTGAATGGCTCGCGCATATCTCATGTTGGCCTTGGTCGGGTACGCCAGTTCCTCGGTGGTCGAGACGATGGGTACCCTGAGCTTCACAATGGTCTCGATCTGGGGCAGCACCTTCTTAAGGGAAGAGTTCGTGCACAGAACGGCAACGTCCGGTCTGGACGCCTTGATGGCCGTCCGCGCGTCAGCAGACACCTTCACCTTCAGCGCGCGACCGACACCCGCAACCTCGCCGAGGTCGCGGCCGACCTTCGCCGGATCGATATCAACGGCCGCGACGATCTTGAATCCCTTGCGGCCCGCGACCTGCCGCACCACGCCGGCGCCGATAGGGCCGAGCCCGAAGTGGATCACCCGAATGGGTCCTGTCTTGGATGACATCAATGACTCCTGCAGTATGAGAACGACCTTCGATTATAGCCTTTCGACAGCTGCGGATCGGCTCGCCGCGGCGCGGCCTTCTGGTAGGATTGGCGCGTGTTTTCGCGAGCGGCCGTCGTTTTCGCCCTGCTGGCGATCGGGAACGCCTACCCACAGCGGCCTGCGCCGGCGGTCGGGCCAGCGAGTCCGGCGGCGTCTCTGCCGACACCGGCAGCACCGCTCTCCAGCCGAAATGCCAGCTACCGCATCTCCGCCCGGCTCGATCCAGAGGCGCGCACCATCACGGGTGACGAGGTCATCACCTGGCGGAACGTCTCGGCGGCGCCCGCTATGACGCTCCAGTTCCACCTCTATTACAACGCGTGGCGGAATACCCGTTCGAGCTGGATGCGCGAACGGCTCCTGAGCGGCGCGACGGCCCTCGCGAGCCGGCCGGCGGAAGACTGGGGCTGGATCGATCTCACCTCCATGCGGGTGAACCGCGCGGGAACCGGGACGGACGTTTTCTCCAGGCTCCGCTTCATTGCACCGGACGATGGCAACTTCGAGGACCGCACAGTCGTCGAGGCGCCGCTCGAGGTTCCCGTGCAGCCCGGGGAGACGATCGAGATCCAGGTGGCGTGGACGTCGCGTGTTCCGCGGACCTTCGCCCGGACAGGGGCGGTCGGGGATTTCTACTTCATCGCACAATGGTATCCAAAGATCGGCGTCCTGCAGGACACGGGGTGGAACTGCCACCAGTTCCACTCCGCAACCGAGTTCTTCTCTGACTTCGGCACCTACGAGGTGAGCCTCGACGTACCCGAGGGCTGGACGGTCGGCGCGACCGGACGCGAAGTCGCGCGACGGGCGCACGTCACCGGCCGTGCGACCCATCGCTACTACCAGGACGACGTCCATGACTTTGCCTGGACGACGAGCCCGGACTACATCGAGCGACGCGCGAAGTTCGAGCACCCTTCTCTTCCGCCGGTCGACATGCGGCTGCTGCTCCAGCCTGAACACGACG
>JACDBQ010000218.1 GCA_013694845.1 Acidobacteriota bacterium | reverse complement strand
GTCTGCAGGCCGCGGCGCCGCCGGGACTGCCCATGGTCGAGCGCCTCGCCGTGGACGGCGTCACCCTCGGCATCGCCGCCGGCTTGACGCTCGGCACCGCGATGCTGTTCGGGCTTCTGCCGGCCCTCGCGGCCTCGACCTTCGAGCCGGCGGACGCGCTGCGCGAAGGTGGCCGAACCGCCGGCCCTGCCCGTCGGACCGGGCGCCTCCGGGATGGGCTGGTCATCGCGCAGATTGCGCTCGCCATCATCCTGCTCACCGGAGCGGGTTTAGTGCTCCGCAGCTTCGACCACCTGTTGCGGGTCGATCCCGGCGTCGACGTCGAAAGAATTCTGGCGGGGCGGGTGGCGCTGCCAGGCGCGCGTTACCCGCCCCAGGCACGAGCGCAGTTCTACGATCGTCTTACCGAGGCGCTAGCCGCGTCGGCCGGCGTCGAAGCTGCCGCGGCCACCTCCTATCTGCCCGTTGGCGGACCGGGCTTCGGGCTGGGACGCGTCTTCCTGCTCGAGGGTCAACCGGAGCCGCCAGCCAGCACCGATCATCCCGGCTCATGGAATGTGACGACACCCGGCTATTTCCGCACCCTCGGCATTCCCGTGATGCGCGGCCGCGCCTTCACCCGGGACGACACCGCGGAATCGCCACCCGTCATGATCATCAACCAGACGATGGCCCGGCGCGTCTTCGGCGACGGCAACCCGATCGGACGAAAGATGCGCTCGTGGCGCGACGAGAATCTCCTCCGGGAAATCATCGGGGTGGTCGAGGACGTACGATACGACGGCCTCGCCGATGACGAACAGTCCCTCGCCTACGTGCCGCACCAACAGGATGCCTGGGGCTTGATGGTCGTCGCCGTTCGCACGCAGGGAAGCCCACCGGCCCTCGCCGACACGCTTCGGCGCGAGGTGGCGCGGCTCGACCGGGATGTGGCGGTGGCCGGCGTCGCGACGCTGTCGTCGATGGCGGCCGACTCGATCGCGACCCAGCGCTTCAGCGCGGTGCTGCTCACGTCGTTCGCCGTGACCGCGGCGATGCTGGCCGGTCTCGGCGTCTACGGGGTGATGAGCTATGTCGTCGTGCAGCGCACGCACGAGCTCGGCGTGCGGCTGGCGCTCGGCGCGAAACCGCGGGATCTGTTCGCACTGGTCGTGCTACGCGGGCTCCTGCTCACCGCACTGGGCGCAGGGCTCGGGCTCGCCGGCGCGCTGGCGCTGGGCCCGTTGTTAGCGGGCCTGCTCTTCGGCATCACGCCGAGAGATCCCGTCGTGCTCGCGACAGTGCCCCTCGTGCTGGCCGGCGTGGCCTTGATCGCCTGCGCAGTCCCCGGGCGGCGCGCGGCCAGAACCGAGCCGCTGGAGGCGCTGCGGTCGTAGTCGGCGAATGGGCGATCGGTGTCGGTGCTGTGACCGTGGAGGTCGGCAGCTACTGTCGGAGCAGAGGTAAGGGATCGGCAGTCGCCGCCGCACGCGCCGGAACGTAGCACGCCGCCAGGGCGATGACCGTCATCAATAAGGCGACTGCTGCAAGCGTGAGGGAATCGGTCGCCGCTACGCCGAACAAGAAACTTTCCAGCGCGCGCGTCGCCACGGCGCCAGCCGCTGTCCCCATAGCCAGACCAGCCACCAATATGCGCGACGCGGCCCCGAATACCACGCGAAAGATCTGTCCGCGGGTCGCGCCCAATGCGGATCGCACGGCCATTTCCTGCTGGCGCTGCGACACGGCATAGCTCATCGATCCGAAGACTCCGAGCGCCGCGAGTAGCAGGCCAGCCACTCCGAGGGCGCCGAGCAGCGACGTCATCGTGCGAACCGGCGCGACGAACCGCGCGACGTCTGCTTCGACCGTGCGAACCTCTTCCACCATGAGCGCCGGGTCGGTCGCGTTGACGGCCGCTTCGAGGCCGCGCACTGCCGCGGCCGCGCCCGTTTCGGAGCGAACGACAACGGAGAGCGTGGCGTTCGGGTGTTGCGCAAAAGGCAGATACACGTGTGCCGGGGGGACGTCGTGCATCGCACTGCGTCTGATCGTCCCGACGACTCCGACGACGGTGACGATCGGGGCCGATTCTGACGCGGCGCCGAGCCGGAGTGTTTCTCCGATCGGATCGCCATCGGGCCAGAGTTGCCGCGCG
Organism: Acidobacteriota bacterium; assembly: GCA_013694845.1. Classification (GTDB taxonomy): domain Bacteria; phylum Acidobacteriota; class Vicinamibacteria; order Vicinamibacterales; family 2-12-FULL-66-21; genus JACDCA01. The sequence goes on along the minus strand of JACDBQ010000218.1, from coordinate 7,306 downwards.
AGCTCCTGATTGACGATCGCCACAGGCGCGGCACCCTGGCGATCCCCACCCGTAAACGGGCGTCCGAGCTTCATCGGCACGCCGAGCGCCGCGAAGTACCCGGGTGTCACCGCTTCAACGCCTCGACGAATCGAGGTCGCCAGCGCGCGATTCTCCTCTCCCGGCAGCGTGAGCTGCCGCTGTCCGCCGGCACCGGTCGGCAGGGCCCAGGTGGACGCACCGGCGGCGGTGACGCCGGACGCCTGTCCCACGTGCTCGAAAAGGGCGTCCACCGCCGCCGTGATTCTGACCGGATCGCGGTACCGTGAGGCGTCGAGCACGATGTCGGCGCGAACGGCGCCGCGCGGGTCGTATCCAAGATTCACTCGCTGACGGTTGACGAGTGTCTGCACCATCAGCGCACCGCACAACGCCAGCACGAGGGCGCAGGCGATCTGCGTCGCCACCAGAGCCGCGCGGAGCCATCCACGCCCGCCACCGGTCAGGCCTCTCCCGTCGGCTCTCAACACCGCCTCCGGCGCAATCCTGGAAGCTCTCAGTGCCGGCAGGATGCCGCAGATGATCCCGCACAGCATAGACAGTATCGCGGTAAACCCGACCACGCTCACGTTCAGGTGGGGTTCGATCGCGCTCGGAAATCCGACCATGTGTCGCGCCAGGCGGATCCCCCACATCGACCACATCAGGCCCAGCGCACCGCCGGCGAGCGAGAGGAGCAGACTCTCGACGAGCAGCCCCCGCAGCAGCCGGCCCCGGCCGGCGCCGAGCGAAACGCGGACCGCCATCTCGTGCCGCCGCACCGGCCCGCGCGCCAGGAGAATGTTGGCGATGTTCGCGCAGGCGATGAGCAGCACGAACCCCACCGCGGCCTGAAGCAGCAGGAACGCCTGCCGGGAGTCGCGTCCGTGCATCCGCCGAAGCGGCACCGGGAACATTTCCCAGTTGGCGTTGGTGCCCGGATGATCACGGGCGAGACGACCGCTGATCTCCGATAACTCAGTCGATGCGTCGCGCACAGACGCGCCAGGCGCCAGGCGGGCAAAGAGAGTGAACTGCCGGTCATCGCGTCCGCGGCTCGCAGGCGACTCGGTCAGTGCCACCCAGAACTCGGCGTCCTCATCGAAGTCAGGCGGCATCACACCCGCGATCGTGACCATGCCTTCGTCGAGGTGGAATCCCCGGCCTGTCACTGATGGATCAGCTGCGAAGTAGGTGCGCCAGGCGGTGTCGCTCAAGAGGATCCGATCGGGACCGTCACCCGGCGCAAGCACACGGCCCAGACGCGCCGGTATTCCAAAGAGCTCGAAAAATGCCGGGGTAACCCGTCTTCCCGAGACGCGCCTGCCGCTGACCCCCTCACGGAGCACTGAGGTCTGGTCTGCGGTGAGGCTTGCGTGTTCGAGCGTACGGCTCGCATCCGCGACGTCTCCTGCGTCGGGTGCCGAGACCAGCATTCCCGTGAGCCCGCGCGTGTGATTGCGCGATTCGAGAAACACGATGCGTCCGGCGTCAGGATAGATGAGGCGGGGAAATTCCAGCGCCTGAACGAGGCTGAATATGGTCCCATTCGCGGCGATGCCGATGGCCAATGACAGCACAGCGACTGCGGTGACGCCTCGGTGGCGGAGCAGACTGCGCGCCGCAAACACCACATCCTGCCGGATTCCCTGGATCAATTCCCCCTCCGTGATCCGGCGGAGCCATTCTGGTGCCAGCCGGCATCGCGGATCAGAACAGGTTTTGCAGTGATTTTCGCACCGCCAAGACGCAAGGAGTGGTTTGCCGTCCGATTCGCGCAACAGCGTGTCCCGTGGGCGCGACTTCCACGGGCGCCGCGGGGCGGGTCCGTTTGCGGGATCGGCCATCCCACTACCGGACATTTCCGGCTGTCTTGAATTCGTCGGGTGGCCCAAATCCGTGTGATTCAGTCGATCGCGCTCGGACCGTCCACAGGCACGTGCTTTGATGACGAGCCGGACGTAAACAGCACTGTCGGGGAGAAAATCATGGATGCGCTGCTCCAGGACGTTCGTCATTCGGCGCGTGCCCTCCGCAAGACGCCGATGTTCACCCTCGCCGCCACGCTGACGCTCGCGCTCGGCCTTGGCGTCAACATCGCCGTGTTCACGGTGATGAACGCGGCGCTGCTCGAGTCGCTGCCGGTGCGGGAAGCCGGACGTCTCGTGCGCCTCTCCACCTGGACCCCGGGCGGCGGAGACCATTTCGACTTCTCCTATCCCCTCTACGTAGATCTGCGCGACGGGTCTCGAACACTCACCGGGCTGGCGGGTTACGTCTCGACTGCGGTCGGCGTCAGCGCTGACGATCGAAACGATCGTGTCATCGCCGAATTCGTGACGTCGAACTATTTCCCGGTCCTCGGGGTTGACCTCGCCGCCGGTCCCGGGTTCACCGGGCGCGACGAGTTGCGCGGCGCAGTCGCGACCGCGGTGATCAGCGATCGACTCTGGCGCACCCTCTACGATCGGGCCACATCCGTCGTCGGAAGGACGGTCCTCGTCAACAGCCGGACCGCGACGATCGTCGGGGTCGCCCCGCCGGCCTTCGAGGGCATCGAGCGCGGACAGCGAGCGGACATGTGGATGGCGCTGTCTCAATTCAATACGGTCCGGAGTCGTCCTGACACTCTGCTGGGCACCCGCGAGTCGAGTTGGCTGTCGCTCGTGGGACGGCTCGCGCCGGGCGCGACCGGCGAGCAGGCCGCCGCGGAGATCACGAACATCGGGAGTGGCCTGAACGTGATCAACGCGGGCCCGGGGTTCGTCGCTCGTACCCGTCAGGCCGCGGGAGGGGATATGGGTCTGGTGGAGGGGCTCGACGGCCCACTCACCCTGCTCACGCTCGTCGTCGGGCTGATCCTCGTCGTCGCCTCGGCGAACGTTGCCAACCTGCTGCTGGCGCGATCGTACGCGCGTCAGCCAGAGATCGCGATGCGCCAGGTCCTCGGCGCATCGAGGCGCCGGATCGTTCAACAGATGCTGACCGAGGGAGCCATCCTCGCGTTTACCGGCGGAGCGGCCGGTCTGCTCCTGGCATATTGGCTCGTGGCACTCTTCGAAGTTCGAACCGGCGCAGGCACCCTCCTCGCGCTGCAGCTGGATCCCGACCGGCGGGTGGTGGGATTCGCGCTCCTGCTGTCCGCGGTCGCTGCGATCGGAGCTGGACTCGTACCCGCACTGAGCACCTCGCGTCCGGACCTCCTCCTGCTGATCAAGGGGTCCTCCGACAGCCGCCGCCGGTTTGGACGGCAGCACGTCCGCGCTACGCTGACCGTGATCCAGATTGCGTTGTCACTGGTGCTCGTCGTGGGTGCCGGATTGTTTCTGCGAAGTCTGCTGCACCTGAAATCGATCGATCCGTCGCTGGCCGACACCCGGGTCGTCGCGTCGACGCTGAACCTGTCGTTGCGAGGCTACGATGAGGCGCGAGGTCGCCAGTTCTACTCGGACGTCCTGCGCCGCGTGAGGGCGGTTCCCGGGGTGGAATTAGCGAGCCTCGCCTATGTCCTGCCGGTCACGGCGGGCGGCATGCGAATGGACGTCCCCGGCGCCACGACTCGACCGGCCGTGCAGGGCATGGTGGCGGTAGACCTGGTGCCCATATCACCAGCGTTCTTCCAGACGGTTGGCGTTCCGCTGCTGACCGGGCGCGACTTCTCGGCCGCGGACGCACCGGAGGCCCCGAAGGTCACCGTGATCAACGACACACTGAAGCACCGGTTCTGGCCAGACAGCGATGCCGTGGGACAGTTGTTCGCCGTGGGGGGCGGGACCTACCGGGTGGTCGGTGTCGCGCGCGACACCAAGTACAGAAGCCTGCGTGAAGCCCCTCGAATGGTGATGTATCTGCCGTACGCCCAGGCGCACGAAACATCCGCGAACCTGCTGGTGAAAACCGCCTTGCCACCAGACCGCATCGTCGAGAGTCTCCGTAGCGCGGTACGGGAGATCGATGCGGGGATGCCACTCTACAATGTGCGGACCCTGGCGGAGCACGTCAATCGCTCGCTGTATCTCGACCGGCTCCGCGCGCAGCTGATCGGCTACCTGGCGGCGCTCGCGCTTGCCCTGGCCGCAATCGGTATCTATGGCGTGGTGTCGTCCACGGTCGCAGAGCGCACGCGTGAAGTGGGCATCAGACTCGCGCTCGGCGCGCACCCCCGCGTCGTCCTTGGAATGGTGCTCGCCTCCAGCGCCCGGCTGGGGCTGCTCGGTTTGTCCGTGGGGCTGGTGCTGGCCGTGTGGCTGTCGCGCCTGATCGCCAGCGATCTCTTCGGAATCACGACGACGGACCCGATGACCCTTGCCGGATCGTCTGCGGTACTGATGGCCGCCCTACTGATCGCGGCCCTGGTACCTGCCCGGCGGGCGACGCGCATCGACCCGATGGTCGCGTTGAAGGGGGAATAGGAGTAGAGCAGTGGATAGAGTGACGCGACGGCGAATTTGAGGAGCCGCCGGACCGCTGCTCGATGAGGCGAATAGGGCGGGATGCGGGATGCGGGATCAGGGATCAGGGATCAGGGATCGAAGCGCGCGCCACATCTCGGCACTCGACCGGAGCCGCAACGCCGGATCCGTTGCCAGGGCACGATCGAAGAATGCGGTCAGCTCGATCGGCTGGTCGGCGGGCCCGCCGCTCGCCTTCAGCAGCACGGTCGCCAGGGCCCACAGATCCACGGCCGCATCCGGCGGCGCTCCCTGCAGCGCTTCCGGAGGGAGATATTGGGGCGTCCCCGCGGGCCACTCGGAGCCGGTGGCCAGGCCGAAGTCGAGCAGCTTTGCGGCGCCGTCCAGAGTCAGGCCGATGTTGCTCGGTTTCAGGTCGCGGTGCAGCACACCCCGCGAGTGCATGTAGGTGAGCGCATCGGCCACGCGGATGCCGAGCGTCAGGACCTCGTCGATCGTCATCGGCCGTCGCGCGAGCCGATCGGCGAGTGTGCCGCAAGGAAAGTATTCGAGGACGAGCACCGGCGTGTGGCGCCACACCTCGAGGCTGTAGATGGTGGCGAGAGCATCATGATTGAGCGCCGCCATGACGCGCGCCTCGTCGCGGAGCCTTGACACCATGCCGTCCCGAAGCGCGGGCAGCGTCTTGAGCGCCACCTCGCGGCCGAGCGTGATGTCACGTCCGAGGTAGACCACTCCCATTCCGCCGGCGCCGAGCCGGCGCGTGACAAGGAACCTGTCGGCGACTCTCTGAGGGAGTGCGGCCAGTGTCGCGGCCGCCGCGCAGCCGCACCGTATTGGGGAGACGTCTCCGACCAACCCGCACAGCGAACATTCGAGGGCGACGTCGTCGGAGGGATGTGAAGAAGGCCCGGGCGGGATGCCGGCGTCCCACGCGGCTGCGGCACCGGTGAGCAAGGTGGAGATGAACCATCGGTCTGCGCGGTTGAATGGGGCGCCGCCCCGCCGCGTGCCCAGGACGGCGACGACCGGCACGGTCCCGTCACGAAGCCGCAACGCCGCCGCGAGCGCGACGGCGTTGACCTCGAGCCAGTCGCGATCACGCTGCGGCAGGAGGACGAATGGTTCGGACTCCCTCGAGAGGTCGATGGGTGCCGAGGATCCCTCGAGCATCGTGGCGAGGGCGGTATCGGAAGGCAGCGACGCGATGTCGAGAATCCTCACGGCGCGCGCGCCGACGCCGAACTGCAGCTCCCGACAGAGAACGTCCGCGATTTCACGGGCTCCGCGCGTCAACCGGACACGGTCGAGGGCGGCCGTCAGCCGTTCACGGTGCGAGTGCCTGCCAAAGGATCGCAGTCGAACCGTGTCCGAAAACCTGACGTGCCATCGGGCGGCCCACCGGCGCAGGGCCGCCGGCAGGATCGTCTGCAGCACGAATGGCCGGTCGACGATGACGGCGAGCGTCGTCAATACTGGCATCGCGGCCAACGCTCCGACGATTGTGACATCCACCCACAGCCGGCCGACGCCGCTGTCGGTCAACATCCACCGATTCACACCCGGCAGCAGCAGGCGCGCGAGGCCGGCCAGGAGCAAAGGCGCAGTGCCGGCTCCGATCGCGTAAGCGAAGCGCGCGACTTTCGCGCGTTCGCGTCGCGGCGCCCGATACGCCCGGATGAGAATCGTCGCCACCGCCGGCAGCGCAGCCATGGCAAACAGGTGCCAGAACAGATTACCTGGATGATCGCGCCCCAGAACATCGAGCCGCTCCTCCATGACGCCATGGGCGAGGAGCACGTTCGCCAGAAAAAGGCACGAGGCCACGCCCCACGCGACCGCCGCGGCCCTTCTCGCCCAGAGGTCGACCGCCGTGAACCGGTGCACGGCGGGAAACACGACGGCAAATCGCCAGAGCGCCGCCTGCACGAACGCTTCGGGAAAGATCCCGCGAAACATCGGGCTGGAGAGCGGCGGCCAATGACCAGGCAGGCCGCTCATCATCGCGCGCGCGAACGCACCGCCGGCCAGGGCGAACGTCGCCAGAAGAAAGAACACGCGCCGATCCCGTGGCGACGCCGAGGCGAGGAGCAGGCTGGCCGACGCAAACGCACAGGTCAGCAGCAGGTGGGGAAGCAGGTGCACCAGCGGGCGCCCGGTCGCCAACGCCACCATCGCGGCTGCCAGGCCGCAGGCGGTTTGAACGGTCGCCACCGCGAGCAGAAGGCAGAGGACCGTTCCCGGCCGGTAATCCGCCGGCGCCGCCGCCGCGCCCGTTCGGCCGCGAAGCTCGTCGAGATCCCTGAGTGCCTCCAAGGACGCGCGCTCGCCAGGGTCGCGGGTGCGTTTACGCAGGGCCACCCAGTCGATCGAAGTCCGGTCCACGAAGGCACCGGTGATCGCTGCGCGAACGCGCGAGGCGGGCTCAGCGCTCTGGCATGCGCTCGGCGAGACGGCCGATCGCGCGGGCGAGCGCCATTCGTGCGGCATTGGGAGACCGGCCAATCATGCACCCGAGCTGCGCGTGGCTGTAGTCGAGCTCGAAGTGCGCGACGATGAGTTCCTGATCGCGGGTGCCGAGCTCGGCGAGCGCCGCCCGGTAGTGCCGTTCCGTTTGGGCGCTGATGGCGCGGTGCAGCGGAGACGCTCCGCGCGCCGGGAGCGCGTCGGTCCGTGTTTCGGAGAGGATCCAGCGCGCCGCGCGGCGATGTTCGTCGGCGATGCGATTCTGCACCGCTACGCGCAGGTACGCGGCGAGGGCGCGCCGGCCGTGCGGCTGAAAGGCGTCCAGCCGTGACAGGGTGCGCAGGACGGCGTCCTGAACCAGGTCGCCGGTGTCGGTCGCCGACCGGACCCATCGCGGCAGCCGGCCGTGC
>JACDBQ010000215.1 GCA_013694845.1 Acidobacteriota bacterium | reverse complement strand
CACGTGCGCGGTGGCCGCGCGGGCCTGGCTGCCGGGATCGCCGCGTGCCTGACAGTGCCGGCGATAAGCATCCTTCCCGCCCTGCTGCGAACGTGGCGTCGCCCCGGTGCGCTGGCCGTGCTCGTCTTCGTGACCGGCGCGGTGGTGACGATAGAAGTGGCGGGAACAGGGGTGATCCGGTCGTTCCTCGAAACCGCCGGTCAGACGGCCGGCACGTATGCCTATGCGGTGACCAACTACGCCGTTCTCGGGCGCGCAGCCGGCGCGGGCGCCAATTTCACGGCCGTGATCGGGACTACAGCATTCCTGGCGGTGGTCAGCTGGATCCGAGGCGAGGAGCCAGACGATGCGTTCGCGGCTTTCGCGGTGCTCGGCCTCCTGGTCTCTCCGCTGGTGTGGTCGCAACAGCTGGCACTGATCCTCGTTCCCGCCGCGGTGCTCTTTTCCAGGCTCGTGGGCGGAGCGTCATCCCTGCCGCTGGCCCTCTGGGCGACGCTGATGCTGCTCCTGTCGCTGCCGGACGGTTCTGCTGCCTGGTTCAGCCAGCTCCTGCCGATCCGCTTTCCCGGCGGAGTGCTGCCGGTCGTTTCAGTGGGCCTCGTGGTGCTCTGGGGATGGGTGGTGGGCGGCGGCAGTGGCGGTGCAGCCCTGAAGTGGAACCCTTCGACGTGAGGGCTTTCATCACCTTCGTCGTCGGAGAATTGAGGTGGCGCCTTGCTGGCGGCGCTGCCGTAGCGCTGGCGCTCGCCGCAGCCGAAGGAGCCGGCCTGTTGCTTCTGGTACCGCTGCTGGCGTCGATTGGCTTGACCGTCGCCGAGGGCGCAACCAGCGGGTTGGCGACATTGACGACGCGCCTGCTGGCGACGGTGGGAATGGGTCCATCACTGGCCGCCGTGCTCGGGTTGTTCCTGCTGGTCTCATTGACCCACGCCGTGCTCTACCGGGCCTCCTTGCTGTTGAATCCGACGCTCGAACAGCGGCTGGCGGTGACCCTGCGCGAACGGCTCTACGCCGCCATGGTGCGGGCCGAGTGGTCGTTCTTCATCACGCGTCGGAACACGGATCTCGTTCACACCCTGACGAGCGATGTCGACCGCGCGGGCTCGGCCGCGTATCAACTCCTTACGCTGTTCACCGGCGTGCTGGTGTCGGCGGTCTACGTGGCGGTCGCGTTCTGGTTGTCCCCAGCACTGACCGGGATCGTTCTGTGCGGTGGGGCGGGAGTGCTCGTCGTGCTGCGCCGCCGCAGTCAGCGTTCCACCGCAATGGGAGAGAGGTACGCGGACGCCGACCGGCGACAGTTTCATGTCGCGTCCGAATCGATCGCCGGCGTGAAGGTCGCGAAGAGCCTGGGCGCGGAAGGGCGCGGCATCGTGATCTTCGGCCGCCACGCCCACGACCGGGCAGAGGCCTACCTTGACCTGTTGCGTGCGTTTGCGCGGTCCAAGCTCTGGCTCGACGTGTCGAGTGCGTTGCTGATCAGCGGCCTTCTGTTCATCGCGGTGGAATGGTTCGAGTTGCGCGGCGCCGGCCTGCTCCTGCTCGTGTTGACGTTCGCCCGCGTGTTGCCGCGCCTGATGGCGCTCCAGGAGTCCGCCCAGATCGTGATCGCTGGACTACCGTCGTTCCGCCAGGTGACGCGTCTGACCTCCGAGGCTGAAACGCAGGCCGAGCACCACGATCACTGCGGGATGCGGGATGCGGGATGCGGGGTGCGGAATGCGGGGTCCGCGCTGCGATTGACGCCGCGACCGTCATTGCTCAGAGCGATCCGCTTCGATCGGATCTCGTACTCGTTTGGCGAGGGCACGCAGCCGGCGCTCGACTCGGTCTCATTCTCTATTCCGGCGGGGCTGACGACCGCGATCGTTGGCGCCTCCGGGGCCGGCAAGTCCACCGCGGCTGATCTCCTGATGGGCCTGCTGCGGCCATCAGCCGGCCGGCTGCTTCTCGACGATCGACCGCTCGGCGCCGCGGAGATTCCGGCCTGGCGTCGCTCCATCGGCTACGTTCCGCAGGACAGCTTCCTGCTGCACGACACCGTTCGCGCGAATCTTCTCTGGGCCAAGCCGGACGCCACCGAAGGCGACATGTGGCAGGCACTTGAACGCGCCGCGGCGGCCGACTTCCTGCGTGCCCGCCCGGAGGGCATCGACAGCGTGGTGGGGGAGCGCGGCGTGCGTCTCTCGGGCGGCGAGCGTCAGCGGCTCGCGCTGGCGCGGGCGCTGCTGACCCAACCCGGCCTGCTGCTGCTGGACGAGGCGACGAGCGCGCTCGACGCACCGAACGAGCATCAGATTCTCACGGCGGTTCAGCACCTGGCCGGCAGGATCACGACCGTGATCATCACGCACCGGCTGTCCGCCATTCGACGGGCGGATGTCATACACGTGCTCGATCAGGGACGGCTGGTGGAGTCCGGAACGTGGCTCGAACTGGCCCGGCGCGACGGGACGTTCGCGCGTTTGCTGGAGGCGCAGGGGATGGAGTCCCCCATGGTCGCGGGTCAGTCGCGAGAAGTCGCCGCGAGTCGCGCCGCGATCTGAGGCCTGGCGACCGCTACCCACGGCCAGTGGCCGTCGGAATCGTCGTACGATTCCATCACGATCTGGAGGCCGGCCGCTGCGACCTCACGGGCGACCTCGCCCGGCGAGCTGAGATGATAGAAGCCGATATGGACGGTGAAGGCGTCGCCGTCCGACCGCCGTCCCAGCCGGTTCATCACCCTGCGGAGTGAGCTCGGGGCGGCCGGTTTCGCTGGTGGTGTACTGAAGAAACTGACGACCACCGGGCCGTCGGTCAGTGCGGCAAATCGGCGGAGAGCCGCGATCCGCGTGCGCGTGTCGCGGATGTGCGAGAAACTGCTCCATCCGAGCATCGACGCATCGAATGGCCGCGTCAGTGTGAGATCGATCCGCTCGCCGTTGCCGATGTCTTGCAGGACCGGCAGGCTCTCATATCGCCCGAGCAGCGCGCTCACCGCAGCTCCGCTGGCCCTGGCGCGATCGGCCATCGAACGGGCGAGATGAGGCGACGGCTCGAACGCCGTCACATCGTATCCCCGTCCTGCCAGCTGGAACGCTTCGCGCCCTCCGCCAGCCCCGCCCACCAGCACCCGGGAAGGCGCCGCCGGAAATACCCGTGCGACGAAATCCTCCTCCCAGTTGAACAGCCGTTCCCTGAACTGCGACGCGTGTGCGTCGTAGACCGGGGCCGCGCCATACGTAAGATCGTTGTAGGCTGCGAGCGCCTCGTCGCTGGCGTAGGCCGTGACGAGCAGCGCGCGCATGCGATCGAAGCGGCGATAGGCCCAGTCGATCGCCGTGGTCGCCTTGATCATGCGGGCGACCAGCCGCGACGGGCCGCTCACCGCAGCGGGATCCCTGCCAGCGCCGCGCTGAAGGCGCTGTCGCCTGGGTGGCGGCATGCCTTCGAGTCGAATCGCGTGATCGCGGTATAGGTAGCAAGGTTCTCGGTGCGTTCCGCGAGAGCGCGCCCTGCAACCGTCACCCAGACATGCCCGTCGACCGGCTGTCCTGGTGCACGGCGGACACCGATCACCAGCTCCGGCGACGCACCCTCACCGCAGAGCATCCGGTAGGCGCCAAGACTCCGTTCGAGACAATTGGAGGGTGGCCGGAACGGGAGCCTGCCGGCGCGGTCCATGTAGCGCTCGAGCTGCTGTTCGAATCGCGGTGAGCGGGATCGACGGCCGGGTCGACGGTGCATGAGACGGACGAGGGTCTCGAGCGGCACGACCCGCTTCAACGGCCGGAGAATGGCCGCCCACAACCAGAATCGGACGGCGATGAGCGCTTGCTGCGGGGTCACTGACCGGATGCGTGTTCGCGCACGGCGTCCGCGAGAAGGGGAAGTTCGTCGAGTGCGGGTGCGAAGGAACACTCCCAGACGCCTGCTGCCGCGGCGAGCGCCAGGAGATTCCGCATGAATGCGCCGCGACGCTCCTCGCCTGCCATGTCGAATGGATGGGCGTGCGCGAGCAGGACCTCGAAACCCTTCGCACCCGGGATCGCTGCGAACCGGGGGACCCGCGGATCGAGCGATGGATCCCGGCGCAGGTGGTAGACCCGCCGGATCGGTGCGCTGGTCACGCGTTCGAGCCGCGAGAAGGGCAGGACCCTGGCACGGGTCGCCTTGCGTGCCATGTCGTCGAGCCTGACCGGGAAAGGCAGTCGAACGGCGACCGGTGAGTCTCCGGCGAGCTGGTAGACAAGGGTATCGTCCGCATAGTGCTGAAGACCGGTGGATTCGAGCGCGACCGCCAGCGTGGATTTTCCGGTCCCCGATGTGCCGCAGAGTCCGATGACTCCCAGGGAATCCCGAACGGCACTCGCGTGCAGCCCCTCGAAACCCCGCGCGAGCAAGACCACCGGTACCACGCCGCGGGTGAAGACATCCTGGACTTCGACGTCCAGCTCGGGCCCCACCGTATC
>JACDBQ010000690.1 GCA_013694845.1 Acidobacteriota bacterium | reverse complement strand
ACCGACCATGCACCTTCCCGAGCACGAACCGCCCGGTCTGTCCGGGCTTCTTGACCACGAGGGTCTTCAGGTCCTTCGCTGTGCCGAGATGAGCCTGGGTATCGACACCCAACCGCTTGCGCTTCGCCATGCCCGGACGCCGGTTCCCGGTGACCAGGCCGGCGATCTTCACACCGACGACGAGAACGGCAACCGCGACGAGCGCCGTGCATCCCCAGTAGAGCTGGGGGCCGGGGATCGACGACTGAAGGCGCGCCGGCCAAGCGAGAGCCGGTTCGTTCCCATGGGCGGGCAAGTGAACGAGGGCGGTCGCGGCGTCTTGGGCGCCGGCGTGTAGCCAGTCGCCGGTGCTGATCCGAACGGCGAGCTGCGCCCCCGCCCACAGGACGCTCAGCGCCGATCCGGCGAGGAGGACGATGATCGCCATCCCGTCGAGCCCCCCGGGATTGGCACTCTGCTCCTGGCCCATCAGGCCGCCTGCTCGATGAACGGGGTGAGCTTCGCTTCGGCCCGCCGGCACACCTGCTTCAGCGCATCAACGGAGCGGCCCGTTCGTTCGGACACCTCTTGGTACCCGTCCCGGCGGATCCGAATCGAGTAGATGAGCTGCGCGTACGACAGGGGAAGTGCCCCGGCCTCGACCGCGTCACACACCAGCTGCATCGCGCCGACGATCCCGGCGCGTTCGGCCGACAGATCACCGACACGGTCATGGTCGACCAACTCGAACGTCGTGAGATGGCCCCGCTCCCGGCGGTCCATCTTGGCTTCGTACGTGACGGTGTGAACAAGATGCGCGACGAGACAGCTCGCCGGCCATGCCGGCGGTTTCCCGGCGTGACGGGAGATCCACGTCCAGGTGAGCTCGAGGAGCTGCGCGTTCAGTTCGTGTGGATGCCGCCAGATGCGCCCGTGGCCGATCCACTGTTTCTCCAGGCCCATCCGCGTCACGCCGACGAGCCCGGGAAGCATCGCTTGCAGGAATGCTCGAAGCGCTAGGTCGTCGCCGATCCTCAACAGCGCGCTGAGAACATCGTTCGAGGGTCGCTTGCCGAGATCAGCCAGCGACGAGATGCCGGCCAGGGTAGGTTCGGCGGACGACCACTCGGCGAGAGCGCGGGCGGCCCGAGGGCTCCTTGCGACGGTCTCCCATTCACGAGTGAGGTCACGGAACGCGGAGTTGTTGTTGTGGTTGTCCATGCCGCCATGAGGCGCCACGCGTGTCCCGGATCAGTTCCCGGCCGACTTCCCGCACCACTTCCCACCAGGACTTTTCTCGATGAGTACTTCCCAGCTGAGTTCCCAACTCGCGAAAGCTGGCGAATCGACCGTCACCCGAACGTCCAAACTGACGCAGTAGTGGGAGTGATGGCACACAACCGCTACGTCCCCCTGAAGCAGGTCCCCGAGCAGCCCGGCTACGAGTGGACCAGCGAACGCATGCTCCGGCGGCTCGTCTACGAGCGCCGCATCCCGTACAGCAAGCCCGCCAACCGGGTCCTCATCAACCTGAACGACCTCGACGCGATGGTCGAGGAATCGCGGGTCGAGCCGCTTGGAGCGTGAGAGAGAATCGACCCAATTGAGCAGGCGGTCCTCAGCCCGGACGAGCTGTTGTCGTGACCCAACGGATCTAGCCGTCGCGGGTTGGCCGGCTCGCGCAGGTGCTGCAGGCGGCACAGGCGTTGGACTGAGGCAGGGACGCGATCCGGGGGCCCATCGAATCCGGTTGTTCAGGCGGCGGGACTCGGGACGGTCGGCGGGTCGTCGGTGGCGGCGACACCTTCCAGCAGGAGCGCCACAAGCTCGTCCAGGGTCGTGGCCACTCCTTCCGCGAGAAGGGCCTCACGTATCTTGCGGCGCTGAGCTTGGAACGATGAGGCCGGCAACTCGACGCCGGCCGACACGACTTCAGCGTGCTCGGCTGCGGCCGCCAGCTGCCGGTGGAGCTCGTCGTCCGGAGCGAAGCGCGGGAACGGAATGTCGAACACGTATTTGTCGAAGTGCCGTGGGTTGTGTTCGCCGCGCGCCTGGAACCGACGCACGAAGAGGGTGAACGAGTCGCTGTTCAGGATCGCGGTCAGATACCGCCCTTCGTCGGCGCCGGACACCTCGGCCCAGTAAAGGCTCTTCTCGATCACGACCCGCGGGTCATCGATTCGAGTGGCCGCCAGGTACATCCCGGACGCGGCGTACACGACACGGTGTGCTGGCGCTGGCATCTGCGCGGTGAACTTGCGGCGGTAGTCGAGCTGCTCGACGAGCGAAAGCCGTTCGCTTGAGCGGTGCTCCATCCAAACGGATTCGGCGGCGCGCCACCACTTGGCGAGCCCCGGGAACTCGTCGAGACGATCTCTCGCAATGAACTCGGTGCCCGACCACGGGAAAACGGCCTCGAGCGGATCTTGGAGCCGGAACGGAGCGATCGTCTCGCCCATGTGCAGCGGGAACACGAACCGATCCTCGACCGTGCCGGTCTGCGCGGCGAGGGTCTTCCAGGGCGGCTTCTCGTTCGCGGAGCGCCGCGAGCGCAGCGTGCGTCGGGCCGGAGGGGCGCCTAGCGGACCCGCCGGAGCGTCCTCGACAAGAAAGAGGAGACGAGGCACGACGGTGGCACCCTGGCCGAAGTCGTCGGCGTAGGGCGATCGTTCCCCCGTCGCGGTTGCCGCGGCGGGGTCATCTCCGATCGTTAGACCAGGGGCCGCTTCGGCCCACGAGGCGTTGTGCTGCGGCACTCGGCCGCTCCATTGGCGGCCTTGCCCGCTGAGAGGCAAGGGCGACGAGGCTCGGGTTCCGAACACGACACAGGGCGGCACCGGGAAGATGGACGGTTTGATCGCGTGCAGATCCCAAGGTTCCGCGAACGCCAGATACGTGTGTTCGGCGGGCGGGCGGAACTCTCCGTCGCGGAACCCGGCGAACTGTTTGCGCGAGAGCGTGGCGAGCGGCATCACGAAGCCGAACCGGCCTCCAGCACGGAGATAGAGCTCGGTGGCTCGCACCGCAAACAGGGCCGACAGGTCCTGATTGGTGGCGACCGCCGCGCCGGCCCACATCGCCCGTTCGGTCGTCATCTTCCGAAACGACACCTGCATCTCTGGTGGCATGAACCGGTACGACAGCCACGGTGGGTTGCCGATCAGGGCATCGACGCGGTTCTCGGGCCGCGCATGCCAGACCGGCCGGGCGAGGTTCCGGGTGAAGTAGCCCCAGATGTGGTCGCGCCCCGTTGCGTGCAACGCGCACATCGTTCGGAACGTCTCCAGCAACATGGGCTGGTCGTCCTCGGCCACGTGGTAGCGCTTGAACGTAGCGACGAGCGACGGCAGCTTGCTGCCGGTCTTGGAGGTGGTGGCCCGATCGGCCATCTCGGTGACGAGCCGATCGAAGTTGCTCGGGTCATCGAGCAGTCCGCGCGGGAACCTAAGCGGCTCGGCGAAAAGGGTCGCCGGCGACGACGACGTGTCGATTGACAGCGCGTCGGCAGTGAGCAGGTTCTCTTCCTGGTTCCACTGGACGGAGTCTCCGAGATACACGGGGATGGTGAGCTGCCCAGGGCGTTCCGCCAGGTTGCCCATGGCGAGCAGGTACGTAACCCGAGCGAATGCCACCGCAACCGGGTGCACATCGACTCCGAACACGTGGTCACAC
>JACDBQ010000172.1 GCA_013694845.1 Acidobacteriota bacterium | reverse complement strand
GGTGTACTCGAGCACGTGGAGGCCGGTCTCTCGCGAGAGAACCCGCGCGGCCCCGAAGCCCGAGATGACGGCGAGCGATGGATCACCCCGCGCGCCCGGCCTCTCTTCGATCTGCATGTGGCGGCGCGATGCCCAGCGCCGGTACATGTCCAGCAGTCGTTCGCACCAGGCGGCGCTCGCGGCCGGGTCGTCGGAGGCATCCAGCACGGGCTGCACGGCAAGCACGACCTCGACCGGCGATTCCGACGACACGTCTTCGATTCCGTGCTCGATGACGTACAGCTGCGAAGCCAATCGCGTTATCAGATCCCTGGAGGACCGGCCGCTGGTCGCGGATCGCTGCAGGCGGGCTTCGAGCCCATTTGCCGTATCGATGGCGGCCTTGACCCGGTCGATGAGCGCGTACCTCGACAGGATCCGAAAGCGATCGGGTCCTCCCAGAACCCCTGCTGCTGCATGTCGGTCGCGATCGCGCCCTCGATCGTCAGCCAACGCTCCCCCGCCAGCCTGGACTCGAGGCGGCGGAGCTCCGCGGCGACCGTGGCCTGCTCCTCGCTGGTGCCCATCGGCTGCAGGATCATGCGCGGCAGCGTCAGGCGCGGGTCGAGCACGGCCTCCGGCGTCTCCGATGCGGTCCGATCGTCTGGGGCATCCGGATCGAACTCGACCTGGATGCCACGGCCGTCGCTTCGGACGAACAGGAACTGATCGCCCTCGGGAAAGCGATGCTCGACGAGCGTTGCCGCGAGGGGCGCCAGCAGATGGCGATCGATCGCGCGCTTGAGCGGGCGCGCGCCCATGGCGGGAGAGAACCCCTTGTCCAGCAGAAAGTCGAGCGCCGACGACTCCCACTCGACCGCCCATTCCCGGGCCCGCAGACCACGGCGGTCGAGCACCCGGGCCAGCTCCTTGGTCAGAATTCCGCGCATGAGCTCTCGTGACAGCGGACGAAAGACGATGACCGCGTCGAGTCGATTCACGAACTCGGGGCGGAAAGTCTGATGGATCATCCTGATGACCTGATCCTGAGAGAACGCGGCGGGCGTCGAACCGAAGCCAGGGCCGAGACCCTGCGCAATCTTCGCCCCAAGATTCGACGTGAGAATGATGATGCAATGCCGGAAGTCGGAGGTCTGCCCCATCGCATCGGTCAGTCGGCCGTCGTCGAACACCTGGAGAAAGAGATCCCAGGTATTGGGGTGCGCCTTCTCGAACTCGTCCAGCAGCACGACTGAGAATCGCTGCTTGCGCACGCGGTGCGCGAGTGATTGCACGTCCGAGTGCTGATCGGCATCGCCGACGATTTTCTTGGTTGATTCGGCGGTTTGAAATTCACTCATGTCCAGGCGAATCAGCCGCTCGGCGGAGCCGAAGATGAAGTCCGCGAGCGTCTTGGCAAGCTCGGTTTTTCCGGTGCCCGTCGGCCCCGCGAACAGGAACACCGCGATTGGCCTGCCCGGATCGATCAGGCCGGCTTTGAGCATCGCGATCCGATCGACAACCACGCCGAGCGCCTCATCCTG
The DNA here is from genome assembly GCA_013694845.1 of Acidobacteriota bacterium. Classification (GTDB taxonomy): domain Bacteria; phylum Acidobacteriota; class Vicinamibacteria; order Vicinamibacterales; family 2-12-FULL-66-21; genus JACDCA01. The sequence goes on along the minus strand of JACDBQ010000172.1, from coordinate 4,886 downwards.
GCCGATGACCCTTGCAACGAAGAACGCGCGCAGTGCCGTCAGATCGAGGCGCTCTCGATCGTCAAGCACCAGCGGCGGCATGCCGGTCAGTTGGGACAACATGTCGAGAACGTCGCTGCGCTCCATCCGGACGCCGTCGCGGGCGGCGACGCGCTGGGCCGTGCGTTTGAGCAGATCGATCGCGGCTCCAGGCATATGGGAGGCGCCGAGATAGTGGCGGGCCAAATGCGTGGCGGTGTCGAGCACCTCCGCCCCGATCTCGATCTGCGTGAGCTCTGTTAGCCGCGCGGCGAACTCACGCGTGAACCGATCGATGTCCGCCTCCGCCATCGGCTGCAGACGGACCAGCTCGAGCGCGCCGCGGAGCGACGGCCGGTTCTGGATGGTCGTCGTGAGTCCCGCGGGCGTCGTTTCACTCAGGATGATGACCCTGCCTGCGCTGATCGCGGGCAGCATCTGATCCAGCAGCGATGCCACCTGAAACTGGTGGCGGCCGCTCGAGGCCAGCAGCAGGAAGTCCGGCACGTACCACAGCACGCGCTTGTCGGCGGCGAGTTCCGTCGTGAGCCGTTGCAGGCGTTCTTCGAGCTGCCCGATGTACTGCTGTCCGGCCATGATGCTGGCGGCGCCAGCCTCGAACACGCTCCAGCCGCGGGCGGCGGCCCGCGCCGCAAGGGCGACGAGAAAGCTTGTCTTTCCGGAGCGTGGTTCGCCGACGACCAGGACCGACCGGTAAAGCTCCTGGGAGATACAGCCTTCGGCCACCGCGAGCTGTTCTCGAATGCCCTCGTGCTCGAGGACCAGTTGCCGTTCGGGATCGTCTTCGATGAACCGCCCGACCGTCTGCAGGTACGTTCGATCGAGCGCGTTGCGGCGCCACGCCGCGAGTGCGGCGAGCAGCGACTTCGCGGTGGGATGATCGATCCTGCCAAGGAGGCTCTCAGGCGCTGTGACCTTCGCCGCGGGGGTGGCGGACAGCGCCTCGCCGAACCCGGGCGTGTCGCCGAGCTCGATGCGCTCCGCGAAGTGCTCGGCGAACATCGACGCGACGAGCGGGTGCTCGCTCCAGTAATCCTGAACCTGCAGCACGAGCATCCCGACGGGCGGCCGCTCGCCGACGCGCGTGAAGAACCTCAGAGCGTAATAGATTGGCCAGGGCGACACGTGCTGGAACTGGCGTGCCATTGCTGTTGTCGCGGCATCGCGATCCGTACGCTCGCATAGTGCAGCCCACGCCGCCGCAGCGAGCACGAAGTGAGCTCCGGAGGCATAGTCGATGACCACGCTCATCGGCACGCCGGTGGAGGTGAGGATTGTCACGGCCTCGCGAAAAATCGCGTTCGCCTCCAGGTCGCGGGGATGCGAGCTCGCCTCGCCAACTGCCGTGAGGGGCCCGGCGATCTCCTGGAGCCGGACGGTCGGGGACGGCTCCGGTCGCCCGGTGGTGCCAGCCCTGGCACGGATCACCAAAAGCGCGGATACGACGCCTGCAATGAATACTATGAAATAGTCCATGGACCCGAGGGTGCGGTCACAAGGATAACAGCCTGCGCTCTTACCGCCTCGCAGGCTCCCGATAAGTCGGGCGGCCAGGCGCGCTGATTCCGGTAGGGAAGCTTCGCATGGATCATTGACCCACGTTGGATGGACTGGTCATCGATCGAACTTCCGGTTTGCTATCGCGCGATGGCGGCCCGAACCCGCGTTCCCGACACGGGCTCGCCCCTCTCAATCGAACGCCCGGATCGACCACGCTCCCGACTGACTGCCGGCTCGCCAATTGCCGCTGACGACCGTCTGGACCGCCAGCTCGAAGAGATCCGCAAAGCGGGCGTCCGGCTTGAGATCACCGCCGGCGCTCCACGTGCCGGAATACTCTGCCTTGCTGCCGGAAACGGCGGCTCGCCAGGCGCCGGTCCATCCTGCGGGCGTCTTTGCTGCTGACCATCCGCCGCGCCTTACGGTGATCCCCTTTGCGTCAACGAGTGTCCACGTTCCAGTTACGGTCCGGTCTTCGGGTCGGCGACGACGGTCCACGTTCCCGTCAGCGTGAGGCCGGTGCGGCTCCTTGCGGTCCACGTACCCGGCCGGGCACTCTGGCCACTGCTCGCCGTGCCTTGCAGCACTCCCGCTTGCAGGCCCGATCCTTCCAGCGCGACAAAAAAGAGAAGGTACAAGAGGAGCACTGGCTTCCGTCGCATTGTGTCACCTAATAAAGCCCGCATCTTGAAGGACGAACGACGATCAAGCCAGCAGCCTGAACGTCCTGCGTCGCTGAGGCTGCGGGTCGGACTCGTGCGCTATCACCCCGCAGCCTACCCGCAAATCGCGAACCGGTTCGTCCGCTTCGAACCGGGCTATTCCGCCTTGTCGGCGAGGTAACAGTATCGCGAGAGCCGGCGCTCCGCCGACAGGCGATGCACGCAGAGCAGGAAACGCTGCAGGCCCGCGTAGTTCGCCTCTGCGAATCGGGGCGGATCTGCACGCGGTCCGCGAACCCGAGCCACTCCGCCGCAGTCATCCAGCTGCTTTGTCCGATGTCCTTGTCATACGTGGCGCGCCGGACGGCGCTAGTCGCCATTGTCAGCTCCTGGCACTGACCAGGACGCTGCCTGACTCCGGTTAACGATCAACCGACCGTTCCGAGCCCGGGGACTTCTGCCACACCACTGCGGCACCGGCGGCGTAGCAGACGCCGAGGCAAACGCAGATCACTGAGCTGACGGCCATGAACGTCATCCTCGCCTTCAACTCAGTTGTATAAGGGTCATCCACAAGCAGAACGACCGGCACTCCGAGGGTTCCCCGTAACAAGTAGACGGCGGCGATGAGCACGAGCGCGAGCCGGAGCAATGGGAGGCGGCGGATGACACCCGCGCCGGAGAGGGCGTAGAGCATCCATACGCCGAGCGTGGCGGCAATGCCAGCAGTCACAATCCCCGGGTAGGCGGAACCGCGGGCAGCGAGTTGGGCCATTCTTTCGCCTGCCCCAAAGAACCGATACCAGTCGGGGCCACCGAGGATGATCGCGACGTGAAGTAGCGCCGCCGCACCTGTGAAGATGCCGCCGGACAGAAGCAATTGCGCAGCATTCGGCACGAGGCTCTCTCCTTAGTCGCCTAACGCGCTGCGTTGCAGCCGCGCCGGCTCATGATCGCATCGGCCGTCGCCGGCTGCAAAAAATGCCTGAGGCCGTCCGTGGTCTACGCAGGTCCCTCACTCCCACCGAAACACCCTCGCTGACACCCCGGTGAAGACGACGAACATCAGCGTCAGCGCGAGCACGTCACCGCTGTGGCTGGCCCACCCTTCGCCGTGCCAGACACCGCGCAGGAGCGACGCGGCATACGTGAACGGCATCGCGCGGGCAACGGCCTGCAGCGCCGGCGGCAACGCCTCGACCGGCACGAACAGGCCGGACATCCCGATCAGCGGATAGATGATGAGGGTGCCGATCGGCTGCGCGAAGCGCGCGGTGGGGACGACGCTCGCGATCACGAATCCAAGGGAAATGATGGCGGTCGTGCTGAAAAGCAGCGCCAGGCCGAACGATACGATCGGAACCTCGTCGATGACGAGGTGATAGCGGCGGCCTGCAAGATACATCAGGGTGAGCGTGATCAGCGTGAACAGCAGCTTGACCAGCACGTGCGCGGTGAGGATCGCCGGGGGCCGTAAGGGCGTCGCACGCAACCGCTTGAGGATGCCCCCCTCACGGTAGATCGCAATGATCGTCACCAGCGAGAGAACGGTCGTTGCAATGATGAACATCGCACCCAGGATCGGCAGGTCGCCGGCGATCAACGGCGGCACGTCGGCTAGCGCATCTCCGCGGCGCTCGGCGACCATGCGTGCCAGCACCACGAAGATCAGCACCGGCACGCCAACCGTGCCCACCACGCCCATCGGCTCGCGTACGAAGATCTTGGTCTCGAGCCACGCCAGTCGCCACAGCCGGCCCATCAGTCCTGTCCCTCCTCAGTCACGGATCGTATGGCCCGTCAGACGGAGGAACACATCCTCCAGCGTCGGGACCTCGCTGCGAAAGTCGATGACGTGAATCCGATGTTCAGCCAGGCACCGGATCACGTGGGTGACAAGGTCCTCACCGCGGCCGTGAAGGATGACCTCCGATCCGCGACGCTCCACCGACTCGATCTGCGGGATGGCCCCGAAGCGCTCCGTCGCCTCGGGATCGTCGGTTCCGACGATCACGGTTCGTTCAGGGCAGTGCCGCCGCACCAACTCGGCCGGCGTGCCGACGTCGACGATGCGGCCGTGGTCGATGATGGCGACGCGATCGCAGAGGCGCTCTGCTTCCTCCATGAGATGTGTGGTCAGAAGAACCGTCTTGCCGCGCTGGCGGATCCCTCTCACAAGATCCCAGATCGCGCGACGCGCCTGCGGATCGAGCCCCGTCGTCAATTCGTCGAGGAACACCAGCTGGGGGTCGTTGATGAGGGCGAGCGCGATGAACAGCCGCTGTTTCTGTCCACCCGAGAGCGTCATGAACCAGGCGTCCCGCTTCTCGCTCAAGCCGAGCTGCTCGATCAACTGATCGCCGTCGGCGGGGTGCGGATACAGCGAGGCCCAGAAGGCCACCGCTTCCCGCACCTTGATCCGCTTCTGCAGTTGCGCGGCCTGGAGCTGGACGCCGATCCGCTGCTGCAGCCTGTAGGCATCTCGTGCGGGATCGAGCCCGAGCACGGAGATCACACCGCGGTCCGGTCTCCGCACTCCTTCAATGCACTCCATGGTCGTGGTTTTGCCGGCGCCATTGGGGCCGATCAGGCCAAAGATCTCTCCCGGCTGCACGTCGAAGGACACGTCGTGCACCGCCACCGTACGTCCGTACACCTTCCGAAGCGTGGCGACATGAATGGCAG
>JACDBQ010000160.1 GCA_013694845.1 Acidobacteriota bacterium | reverse complement strand
GCGCTCACACCCTCTGAATGGAACCCCTTCCCCTTCGGCAGCTTCCCCCAGGGTCACACCATCAGAACGGTCGGGCGAAATTCGGCTTTCGCTCGATCACCAGAAAATGTCCGGCTCCCCACCCGCTATGATGGTCAGGAATGGCAGGCTGGCGCCTCAAGCACACCTACACGGAGCTGCCGCAGCTCTTCTACTCGGACGCGGCACCGACTGCGGTTCGCGAGGCGCGCCTCGTCGCCTTCAACCGGCCGCTCGCCGCGATGCTTGGCCTGGATTCAGAGGCGCTCGAGGGTCCAGAAGGCGCCGCGATTTTCGCGGGCAATGTCTTGCCCCAAGGCGCACGACCGATCGCGCAGGCGTACGCCGGCCACCAGTTCGGCCACTTCACCGGCCTCGGCGATGGCCGGGCCATCCTGCTGGGCGAGCAGATCACACCGTCTGGCGGGCGCATGGACATCCAACTGAAAGGGGCGGGGCAGACGCGGTTCTCGCGCCGCGGCGACGGGCGCGCCGCGCTCGGTCCGATGCTGCGCGAATACATCATCAGCGAGGCAATGCACGCGCTCGGTATCCCGACCACCCGGAGCCTGGCAGTGGTGACGACGGGGGAGCCTGTGTATCGCGAAACGGTGCTGGACGGCGCAGTGCTCACCCGCGTCGCCGCGAGCCACATCCGAGTCGGCACCATGCAATGGGCAGCGGCGCACGATGATCAGGAGGCCATGCGGGCGCTCGCGGATTACACGCGGGCGCGGCACTACCCTGAGCTCGCCGACGCTCCGCAGCCGCACCTCGCGCTGTTCGACGCGATCCTCGAACGGCAGGCACGCCTGATCGCCCGCTGGCAGTGCGTCGGCTTCATCCACGGCGTGATCAACACCGACAACATGGCACTCTCCGGCGAAACGATCGACTACGGCCCGTGCGCATTCATGGACACTTATGACCCCGCCACGGTGTTCAGCTCCATCGACCACGGTGGCCGATACGCCTACGGTAATCAGCCACCGATCGCGCAGTGGAACCTCGCACGACTTGCCGAAGCGATGTTGCCGCTGTTCGATCCGGACATGGATCGAGCAGAGGAGCGTGCCACGGCGGCGCTCGACCGCTTCCCGGAGTTGTTCGAGCAGCACTGGCTGAACGGCATGCGATCCAAGCTCGGGCTGTTCACACACGAACCCGACGACAAGGCGCTCGTCGATGACCTGCTCGCCTGGATGCAGCGACGGTCTGCCGACTTCACGAACACCTTCCGCACGCTGACCATCGGGCGTCTCGCCGAGGACGCGACGAACGCCGACCCGGAATTCGAGGGGTGGCTTCGTCAGCTGGAGGCGCGCCGCGGGCGGCAGCCGCAGTCGCGCGCCGAAGCTGAGGACCTGATGCGCCGCCACAACCCGGCGTTCATTTCGCGCAATCATAGAGTGGAGGAGGCGCTCCAGGCCGCGACCACCGCGGGCGACTTCTCCGTGATGGAGCGACTGCTCGACGTGCTGGCGACCCCCTACGACCATGGGCGCGACTTGCCGATGTTCAGCACGTCCGTCCCGGGCGGGCAGCCTTACCGCACGTTCTGCGGCACGTAGCGCTCAACCGCCGCGTGGAGCGCGAGGAGCAGCGCAGAACGGGTCTGTCACTGGCTGGAGGGACCGTGAAACTCCAAGCACACGCCAGCGTAGCTCCACATGGAGTATTCCGCCCCGCGCCGGCGTGCGTCGAAATCCAGTGGGCCCGGGGCCGGCGCCTTTCTCGAACCGTGACGCCGACGGCTGGATCCTGTCGCGCGGACGCTGGAGGTACTCCGGCGCGAAGACGTTCGCTGGACGATCGTGCACACATACGCTGACGTCGAGTCGGTTTGCGCGGAACCCTTCGTCGAATTGAAGTTCGAGCTGTCGCGACTGTGGGACGAGTAGACGGACCTCGTCTTCACACAAGCGCAAACGCAAGCCGCCGAGAAACCGGGGCGCACGATGGCGGCGCGCTCGGATCTGATGCCGGGCTACCCGGCCATCCCCTCCCGCGTCGAGCGACCCGCGGCCTTTCCGGTATGATCTGACCTCCGAATAGGCAAGGAATGGGGCGACGGCAACGCGCCTGGGGGCGCCGCTGCAACGGCTCGTCTCGTGATGGATCTGAGGATGCCGCAGGCCACCGGATGGGACTTACTGAAGGGCTCGCGGGGAAAGACGGCGTTCGAGTCGCTGCCTGTCATCGTCATCACGGGCGGCTTGCCAATTCTCACGTCGTTCCGAGCATTCGAAAAACGGCTGTTCACCGATTTGAGTACAACGATCTGAGGTAAGACCCGGCCGCCTGCGCGGACCGCTGATGGGTGGGCGGTCTGCTCGGCGGCCTGGACGACAAAAGCGATCCCACTTGGCACCGGACCACCCGGTGGCGTTCTCTCTTGATGTGCTACCAACAAGGGAGGACGCGTGGGATCGCGGCGCGATTGTACGTGGATTCTGGGCTTGCCCGGATTTCGGGTGCAGATGATCGAGGGCGAGGAGGGCCGGTCCGACGGTCGCGTGCGCGTACGAGTGGAACGCCAGGGACGGCGGTATCCCTGCAGCGGTTGCGGCCAACGGACCAGCCGCGTGCGGTCGGCGAAGGAGCGGACGTGGGACGATCTGCCGTGGGCGGCGCATCCCGTCACGCTGGTGTATCGGCAGCGACGTGTTGTCTGTCGCCGCTGCGGGGTTCGGACGGAGCGGATCGAGTTCGCGGACGCGAAGGCGCGGGTGACGCGCCGGTTGCGGCAGCAGATCGGCGTGGACTGTCAATCGATGCCGACGAGTCACGCGGCCGTGCGTCATGGCGTGAGCTGGGGGAAAGCCCGTCGCGCGGAGAAGGCCGTTCTGGCTGAGTGGGATCGCACGCGCCCGAAACGGCAGCCGCGGCACATCGGCCTCGATGAAATCCAGCGCGGCAAGGGCCAGCGCTTTTGGACGGTGTTGTCGGACGTGGTGCACGGCGAAGTGATGGGGTTGCGCCAAGACCGCACGGAGGCTGCGGCGGCCGCGCTGCTGACTGAGGAGTTGACCGGGCGACAGCGGGCGGCGATCACCGCCGTCTGCACCGACATGCATCGGCCCTATCTCAATGCCGTCGGCGCGGTGCTGAGGCACGCGGAGGTCGTCTTCGACAAGTTCCACGTCCTCCAACACGCGAGTGCGGCCCTCGATGACGTGCGGCGTCAAGAATTCTTTCGAGCCGGAGCGGTGATGCGGGAACACGGACGGGGGAAGCGCTGGCTCTTGCTGCGGCGCTGGAAGACGGTGCGCGGGTCGAAGCGGGTGGAACTCCAGACGTTGTTCGCGGCCAATCGGCGACTGTTCAAAGCGTATGTGCTGCGCGAGCAACTGGATCGGCTGTGGACGTACAAGACCCGACCCGGCGTGCTCAACTTCGTGCTGGGGTGGATCCGTGCCCTGCGGTGGCAGCGCCTGCCGGAAATGGAACGTCTGGGAGACTTCCTCTTCCGCCATATCGAGGGCATCGCCGCCTACTGCGATCATCCCGTCCGGTTCGGCGTTGTCGAATCGATCAACACCACCATCAAAGCGGTACTCCGTCGCGCGAGAGGGATGCGAGATGAACAGATGCTGCTGCTCAAATTGAAGTGGGTCACCGCTCACCCGATCCGGTCCGCTCGTGATCTGGCGCGCTTTCTCAGCCCTCAGGGGCTGTACTCAAATCGGTGAAGAACCCGAATATATCGACTGCATCGTTCAGCGTGCTCGGGAAGATCCTGCGCACGCGCCGCTCCAGTTGTCGGGCGATTCTCCCATTGCGTTTGGCGTCCGCGGCCAGGTGGGTGAAGCCGGCACGCGTTGCCGCTTCCCTTCGAAAGCCTTCGTCCATCGAATCGAACACGTACCGCATGGTGAC